>JBARYS010000220.1:0-2182 GCA_049648155.1 Catalinimonas sp.
GGTCGGGCACGTCCGGGGTGGTGGCGGCCCAGCCGTAGCGAACCCCACCCGACGCGAACAGCAGCAGGCCGACGAGAAGCAGGTATTTCATGGAAGTAGGAAACGGTAAAGCGTGAGAAGTTTTCGAGACGACCGCAGGCTCGGGTGACCCCGCCCGCGCGTGGGCGGGGTGGGGCTACCGCTGCCAAGGAAAGCCCCGGCGGGCCGACACGTTGGTCAGCAGCAACACCGCGAGCAGAGACATAAACAGCCAGGCTACCATCGTCTTCGATTTTAGGAACGTTGCGAAAGTAAGCGGACCGCCCACCCGCCCGAGGGCGTTCCGGACGAGGCGTAGAAATCTGGGGATGAACCGGCCGATGGCCCGCCCGAGCGGTAGGAGGCTGCCCGCGCGGCGCGAGGCAAATCCTCATCAGGGCGAAAACAGCAGGGGATGTCCTGAAAATATCGCGCGCGCCGCTTGTCGCCGTAGCTTATTTTGCGGTACTTAGTGGCCCTAAAACAAATAGGCACCGTGCGTACGCTCTTTCTCCTGCTGATATCAGTAGCCCTTGTCATCCAGCGGCGGTAGGAAGTGCAGCTCTCACCCCCCACACCGCCCTTCTGTTTCAGACGGGCTTTTTTCATGGAGTACTATCAGCCCCACACCATCGTCTACCACGGCGGCCGCTTTCTGCCCGCCGACCAGGCGCGCGGCAGTCTTTTTTCGCAGACGCTCCACTACGGCCTGGGCGTGTTCGGCGGGCTGCGCGCCTACGACACGCCCGACGGCCCCCGCATCTTCCGGGCGCGGGCGCACTTCGAGCGGTTGCTGGCGTCGGCGCGCATCATGGGCATCCCCTGCGACTACTCGGCCGACCGCCTGATGCAGATCGCCTACCAACTGCTGGACGAGAACCAACTTGAGGCTGCTTACCTGCGCCCGCTGCTCTACCTCGACGACAACATGAGCCTGCAACTGAAGGAGACAAGCGCCTCGACGCTGCTGATGGCCGCCTGGCCGTGGGACAAGCTGCTCGGCGACCGCCCACTGCACGTGCACGTGTCGTCGATCGTGCGCCCCAGCCCCAAGGCGTTCCCCACCGAGGCCAAGACGTGCGGACTCTACGTCAACTCGATCCTGGCCTCGACGCACGCGCGCCGCCAGGGCTACGACGAGGCGCTGCTGCTCGACCCCGACGGCAACGTGGCCGAAGGCGCGAGCGCTAACGTCTTTTACGAACGGGACGGCGTGCTCTACACCCCGCCGCGCGGGCACATCCTGCCCGGCATCACCCGCCGGGCGGTGATCGACCTGGCCCGCGAAAAGGAGATCGAGGTGGTGGAGCGCCACTTCAAGACCGACGAACTCTACGCCGCCGACGCCGCCTTCTTCACCGGTACGGCCGTCGAGATCGCGCCCATCGCCTCGGTGAACCGCATCTCTTACCGGAAGCCCTACGAGGAGACGCTGACCTACGAACTGGAGCAAGACTTCAAGATCTACGTCCGCAGCTTCCCGGATCCGAGTTATACGATTATATAGACGTGTTCTGGAAGAAGACGCTCAAATCACCCCTCTCGCCTGACCACGAAGCTTAGGTCATCGAAGCATACGACTGGTTTGAGGAACAGTACAATGCGGTCTCGTAGCTTCCTCAACCACGCATCCTAGCTGTATTGTCTCGATTACGGGGCACACTACACTTCTCAGCTTTTTCTGAGCACGAAACCGTTCAAAGCACCCGACCCGCCGTTCGTTCGGCACACCGGGAAATCGGTACCTTACTGCTTCACTCTCAACCCGATTAAGCGTGTTTCGTGATCTGCTACGTGCCGTTCGTGACCTTCTCGCCACGACCCAGGCGCAGACGCGAGGGCTGATCGCCTTCTTCGGCCTGAGCTTTCTGGTCATCGTGCTGCTGGTGTGGATGCCCGGCCGGTACCGGCGGGGTGAGGACGTGCTCTCCGCAGCGGACCAGCGGCGTCTGGACAGCCTCTACGAGCAAATGGTGGCCCGCGCCCGTGCCGATTCCATTGCCGCGCTGCCCGTGCGGAAGCGCTTTCCGTTCGACCCGAACCGGGCGTCGGTCGACAGTCTGCAGATGCTCGGCTTTCCAGGCTACCTGGCCCGGCGCATCGACAACTACCGCAATAAAGGGGGGCGGTTCCGCACGCGCGGCGACCTCAAAAATATCTACGG
>JBARYS010000221.1:0-1700 GCA_049648155.1 Catalinimonas sp.
ATGACCTGCACCAACTGCGCCCTGGGCATACGGCGCTACCTGGAGCGTCAAGGGGCACGCGACGTCAACGTGGACTTTGCCGGTAACGAGGCGACCTTTCTCCTCGACCGACCGGACGCGCTGCCCGCCCTGGTGAGGGGCGTCAACAAGTTGGGCTACCGCGCCGCGCCGCGCCGCGCCGACGACGACACCGTGCAACCGCGCTTCTCCCGCCTCGAACGGCTCTTTGCCGTCAGCTTCGTGTTTACGCTGCCGCTGCTGCTGCACATGTTCGTGTCGTGGCACTGGCTGCACAATGAGTGGGTGCAGTTGTCGCTGGCGCTGCCGGTCTACCTGATTGGTGCTTACCACTTCGGCCGCAGCGCCTGGTCGTCGCTTAAAACGGGCGTGCCGAACATGGACGTGCTCATCATCATTGGGGCCACGGCCGCGTTCGCCTACAGCCTGCTGGGTACGCTGCTCAACCTCGGCCCCGACTACCTCTTCTACGAGACCGCCGCCACGATCGTCACGCTGGTGCTGTTCGGCAACGTGCTGGAACACCGCGCCGTGCGGCGCACCACGTCGTCGGTCGAGGCGCTGATGCAGATGCAGAATCCCACCGCGCAGCTCGTCGAGCAAGACCCCGACACGGGCGCGGAGGTGCTGCGCGAGGTGCCCGCCCGCCGCGTGGAGGTGGGGCAGTTGCTGCTCGTCGCCACCGGCGACCGCGTGCCCGTCGACGCCCGGGTGGAGAGTGGCGTAGGCAGCACCGACGAGTCGATGATCACGGGCGAGAGTGCCCCGGTCGAGAAGGAGCCCGGCGCGGCGGTGGTGGGCGGCACCGTGCTCATCGACGGCATCCTGCGCGTGCGGGCCACCGCCGTGGGGCGCGACACCGTGCTGGCGCAAATCGTCGATCTAGTGAAGCAGGCACAAAGTCGCAAGCCGGAGGCGCAGAAGCTCGCTGACCGCATCAGCGCGGTCTTCGTGCCGGTGGTGCTCGGGCTGGCGCTGCTGACGGTGGGGCTGAATTACTTCGCGGCCGGCGTCGCCTTTCAGGGGGCGCTGCTGCGGGGCGTGGCCGTGCTGGTGATCGCCTGCCCCTGCGCGCTGGGGCTGGCCGTGCCGACGGCCGTGGTGGTGGGCATCGGCAAGGCCGCCCGCCACGGCGTGCTCATCAAGGGAGCCGACACCCTCGAACGGCTACAGGACCTGCGCTACGTGGTGTTCGACAAGACGGGCACGTTGACCACGGGCCGCTTCAAGATCGAGTCGTTGACGGCGTATCACCACGACGAGGCGCTGGTCCGCCGGGTGGTTCTGGCACTGGAACGACACTCGCGGCACCCCATCGCGCGGTCGCTGGCGCGTGAGCTGGCCGACGCCCCCGAATTGCCACTGGAGGAGGTCGAAGAGGTACGCGGCCGGGGAATGCGGGGGCGGACGGCCGCAGGCACGTGCTACGCCGTCGGCTCGCGGCGGCTGGCCGCCGCCGTACCCGCCGGAAACGTGGAAGCGCCCCCCGAACTACCCGAGGCGGACCTCTACGTGTGGGAAGACGACCGGCTGATCGGTACGCTGCGCATTGTAGACGAGCTGAAGCCCGGTGCCCGCGCGGCGGTCGACTACTTGAAGGGGCGCGGCATCACGCCGGTGCTGCTGAGCGGCGACCGCCGCGCCAAGTGCGCGGCGGTGGCGGGCGCGCTGGGCATCGAACG
>JBARYS010000222.1:0-1672 GCA_049648155.1 Catalinimonas sp.
GCAGGGTGGTAGCTGAATGCACCTTTGCCGCATTCGAGGCGCGTTCAGATGGACATCGAATGCACCTCGAATGGACAATGTTTTACTTTTGGAAATAAAAAAGGTGTTGCATCCAATCGCGTCGAAAAATGCGAATGCGCAGTGTGAGGGCTGTTTTTGCCAATGTTTGCCGAAATTTTCGTTTTTACTTTTCGTTTTACCCCCCACACACGACGCCTTTCTGCTGCTGAACCGCGCCGACGTGCCCCGGCGGGTGACCCTCTACCTCGACGAGCACACGGCCGTGCGCGACCTCTACGCCCACCAGGACCTGGGCGTGCTGCGCGACGGGACCTACGAGGTCGAACTGCCCCCCCACGCTTCGGCTATGATTAAGGTCACGGGCCTGCAGTTCGGCAACTGATAACTGATCTCCGGCATACCGCAGTACGTGTAGTTCCCGGTACCCTCTACCTCTTCGAAAATCCTTTCTCCCGTGCGTTATCTTCTCTTCAGCGTTTTCGCGACCCTGCTCTTTTCTACCCCCCTGCGCGCCGGCCGGCTCGTGGCGGTGCGGCCGGTCGACAACCAATGCCTCGTGGTGCACTGGCAAGACGGTTACGTGGTGTACAACCGCGACGACACGACCAGCGGCCCCTGCAACGACTGGGGTTACTACCACACCGAACGGTGGAGCCGCTGTCCCGACAAAGACCAATACGTGCCCTACGGTGCCCCGCTGAATGTAACCCAAGCACAGCGCCCGGCGGGGTTCCGGCTTTACTCGGCCGAAGATTCGGCCTACGGACCGGACGGGCGGCAACCCTCGCGCGTGCACCGCAAGTCGAAGGTGTGGGAAGCGAGCCACGACGAGCGGCAACCCGCCATGCACCACTGGCTCTACCTGGAGCTACCCGCACCGCTGCGCCTCGGCCATACCTACACCCTCGCCTTCGGGGCGGGAATCGGCTCGGACGCGGCCAGTGCTCAGTTCACGTTCGATGAGTTCGCGGAAGAGTCGCCCGCCCTGAAGATCTCCAACGTGGGCTACGCGGCGCGGGCCGAGCACAAGCGCGCCGACGTCTACCTCTGGATGGGCGACGGCGGGGGGCGGGACTTCCAGCGGTTCGAGGGGACGCCCTGGCACCTGTACGACCTACGGACGCGACCTGACGCAGGCCGACGTCTGGAAGTGCGACTTCTCGGTGTTCGGCGGCACGGGGCGCTACCGGCTGGTGGTGGAGGGCATCGGCAGCAGCGCCCCGTTCGAGATTCGCGACGACTTCCTGGACGAGGGCTTCAAGGTGGCCATGCAGGGGATGTTTTACCAGCGGATGGGCTGCGCCGAGGCCCCGGCGGGAAACTTCCCGAAGGCGCGCCGCCCGCTCTACCGCCAAGGGGTGGAACCCGACAAATTCACCGTGCTCGTCTCGGCCCACGACATGGTGACGGGCAGGAACCCCGACGACCGCCGGTGGTACGGCTCGACCCTGACCGGCGACACGGCGCACGTGACCTGGGGCGGGTGGACCGACGCCTACGACAACGACCAGCGGCCCGACAACTTCATCTGCGTCTTCGACCTGCTGCTGACCTACTACCTTCACCCCGCCGCCTTCTCTGACGGGCAGCTCTACGTACCCGAGGCGGGCAACGGCGTGCCTGATCTGCTCGACGAGGCGCTCTGGCAGAT
>JBARYS010000223.1:0-3059 GCA_049648155.1 Catalinimonas sp.
GATTATTTGCTGCCGATGACGCACGAACAGCGCCCCGGCCAGCAACTCGCCGTCCGGTGCCGCGACGTACCGCACCTCCCCGCTCCCATTGCCTTTGAGATGGCTCCAGAGGCGTGCGAGCGTCTCGCCGGCGGCGGCGGGCGGGGCGTAGAGGCGACCCGCCACGTGCGTGGCGAACATCTGCCACAGGGGTTCGATGTCCTCCCCGGCGTACGCGCGCAGGCCCCCACGGGCGGCCCGGTTCAGGTTTGCCCTTTGGTCGCGGGCGTAGGCCCGGCGTAGCGCTTCGTAGGGTGGCGCGAGGTCAAGCCGCTGCGTCAGTCCGGGGCGCACGCGCACCGACGCGGGCGCTCGTAGCGTGAGGTTATCTGTGTTAAAGGGGTAATCGTCGGCGAAGGGCACCCGGCGGCGCAGCAGAGCGAAGAGGCGGCCCCACAACTCCGGCGCGAGAGGTCCGTCGGCGCACACTCCCAGTTGCTGCGCGTAGAGCGGCGGCAAGCTCCGGCGCACCGGCCCGCACCTCCGTACCGGCACCGGCATCACCGCCCGGTAGTCGTCCGCCACCAGTCCGCACCAACCGGGACTCACCGCGTCGAGGTACCCCACGCGCACGTAGGGTACGCCGGCCGTGGCGTCCACCCGCCGGTCCCAGGCCGTGGCGTCGATCTCACCACGCTCTAGGTAATGCCACTTCATCGGCTACCGGCACACAGACGGCCGGGCGTAGCTGAGCGCGAAGACCGCAGCATGGTCTGGATACGTTAGCTACGCTCCGACGACGAACCACCCGAACCTTGCCGGGGGTTTCCGCCCTCGCCCGCAATGTTGCGGCGCATGTCGGTGTCGGCCTCGATGTTACGGAACTTGTAATAGTCCATGACACCCAGGTTGCCGTTGCGGAACGACTCGGCGATGCCCCGGGGCACTTCGGCCTCGGCACGGATCACCTCGGCACGGGCCTCTTGAGCCTTCGCGCGCATCTCTTGCTCGACGGCCACGGCCATCGCGCGGCGCTCTTCGGCCTTCGCTTCGGCCACCTTCAGGTCGGCGTTGGCCTGGTCGATCTGCAGCTTCGCGCCGATGTTCGCACCCACGTCGACGTCGGCGATGTCGATGGAGAGAATCTCGAAAGCGGTGCCCGCGTCTAGGCCACGCTGCAGCACCAGTTTGGAGATCTTGTCGGGGTTTTCGAGCACGTCCTTGTGCGACGCCGCCGAGCCGATGGAGGTCACGATGCCTTCGCCGACACGCGCCAGGATGGTGTCTTCGCCCGCCCCCCCCACGAGTTGTTGAATGTTGGCCCGCACCGTGACGCGTGCCTTCGCCACGAGTTGGATACCGTCGGCGGCCACGGCGGCCACGTTAGGCGTGTTGATCACCTTCGGGTTGACCGAAATCTGGACGGCCTCGAACACGTCGCGCCCGGCCAGGTCGATGGCCGTAGCCTGCTTAAAAGTCAGGTTGATGTTGGCTTTGTCGGCCGAGATTAGTGCCTTGATGACCGAGGGCACGTTGCCACCCGCCAGGTAGTGCGTCTCGATCTCGCGTGTCGACACGTTCAGGCCCGCTTTGGTGGCCGTGATGAGCGACTCGACCACGATGCGCGGCGGCACCTTGCGCAGGCGCATGAAGATGAGCTCGAACAGGCTCACCTTTACGCCTGAGAAGACGGCCGTGATCCAGAGGTTGATCGGAACGAAGTAAAAAAAGATGTAGATCAGAACGAGTCCGATCACGATGAAGACCACGATGGTCAGAAGGCCTCCGGTCATGATGTTGATAGATTAGTGGAGTGGTTGATTGGTTACCGGGTTGTCGGCCGGGCCGAACGCCTCCGGTTACCGGTTCGGGTGCTTGCTCGCTTTGGGTTGGACGATCTGCACAACGGTAAACCTACGCTGAAACGAAGACTTGCCCGATGGCGCGTTCAGTGAATTTGACTAGGTAGTGTTGACATATAAAATGGTTTCATGCCTTCGCGCGTCTTCAAGTCGCTTGAGGCGGGTGATTGCGGGGCCGCCTAGGCCGCGCATCGGCCAACGAAAGTGGCGCAGAATACGGGCAAAAAGCGCCGAAAGCATCAGCAGGTTACATGTCAACACTACCTAACTAATCGGGAAGTGGGGAAGCTCCCCCGCCGATTTTTCATGCCGCCCCCCGCACGGCCCCGCCCTAACCAGACAACCAAGAGATCAGACAACCCGCTCGACGGTCACCTTGCCGCCTTCTACCCGCACCACGCGTACTTGGGTGCGCTCGTCCACGTGGCCGGCGGGGGCAAAAACTTCGAACACACCCGACGGGGCGTCTTCGATCCGGAACTCGGCTTTGCCGTAGGGGCGCAGCACCGAGCGGGTGGTGCCCACCATGCCGGGGCGCAGGGCCATGTCGGCGCGGTCGTTCATGCGCCCTTCCATGCGTTCGTGCAGGGCAAAGCGCTCCCACGAGCGTCGCTTGAGGGCGTACCAGAGGCCACCGCCGGTGATCGCCGCGCTAAAAAACAAGACGGCTCCCCCGCCCACCACGCCGAAACTGGAAAAGCCCATCACGATGCCTACCACCGTGGCGACGAACCCCATGATGCCCACGATGGTTGTTCCCGGCACGAGCACGATCTCAAGCAGGATCAGTACGATTCCGACACCAATCAGTAGCCCTATCAATCCCCAAGTGTCCATATTATGATTATTTTAAGTTCTGTCGACCATGAATCGGCCGTCTCTATATTTGTGACGTTAAGAACCACCCTGTCTCATGAATAATCTCCGTCAGATCATCGACCTTGTCACGCACAAGCGCATCAAAAAGGTCGAACTCTTCGACGAGAGTAGTCGCAATAAAAGTAGTAACTACTACCGGCTCTTCGAAGGCATCCGTTCCAGGCGCTACCAGTCCGACGACGATGCCGCCGCTGACCTTTACGACTGCGCGCCGACTGAGAAAAAGTACTTGATTTTAAAGACGCGTCTGAAGCAAAAGTTGCTCAACACGCTCTTTTTTCTGGACTTCCGTGACCCTGACGTTGCCGAGTACAAGACCGTGGCCTACGAGTGCAACAA
>JBARYS010000224.1:0-2691 GCA_049648155.1 Catalinimonas sp.
GGCCCAACGCGTGGCCGAGGCGCTGAGCATCCCCGTAATCGGCATCGGCGCGGGGCCGGGCGTCGACGGGCAGGTGCTGGTGTCGCACGACTTGCTGGGGCTGACCAAAGATTTTCAGCCGCGCTTCCTGCGCCGCTACGCCGAGTTGTACGAGGCCGTGCACGCGGCCGTGGCGCACTATGTCGACGACGTGAAGCGGGGCCACTTTCCCAGCGAAAAGGAGAGCTACTGACCTTACTTATACGATAAAACGATCCTTTTGCAGAGCCATTTTAAATAGCTGCGTTCGAGAACAGCCGCGCGGTGAATCTTTCCGAGCGGTGTCTTTTCTGCGCTAGAGCCTTCCAAATCTTTGATTCATACGATCGACGCTCGCCGACATCTTTTCTGATTGTCCAACTTATTTTTTGCACAATGCCCAAGCCTTTCGATGCCGGCTTCGTTCGTCGCCACACCTTCGTCAAGGACCGTACGCTCAACGACACCTTGACGCGAATGAGCGCCGGTGAGCTCACGCACCGCTTTCTGACCAACCCACCGGCTCAGCACATTTATCTCTACCAGACCGATTACGTGCGGACCTTCTCGGAACTCTGGTTCGGGCGGTCCATTCGCGAGATGGACGTGCTCGACTGGGGGAGCGGCAAGGGGCACATCACCTTCCTGATGCGCCAACAGGGGGCCAGGGTGGTGAGTTGCGACCTGCTCGCGACCGATGTCGATGACTCTTCGTTTCGGCAGACTACGCCCATCATTGCCGAGGCGAAGATCGACGTGGTGCCTCTTACCGACGAGGTGCGGCTCCCCTTTGCGGACGCTTCGTTCGACGTAGTGCTTAGCTTCGGCGTGCTGGAGCACGTAGGTCAGGACCAGGCTTCGCTGCACGAGATCAAGCGCGTGCTTAGGCCCGGCGGGCTGTTCTTCTGCTTCTTCCTGCCCTATCAGTACTCTTGGACACAAAAGCTGGCACACCTGCGCGGCGACTTTTACCACGACCACCTCTACGGTCACCGGCAAGTGCAATCCATGACCGAGCGCGCCGGGCTGCGTATCCTCGACTTTTGGCACCGCCAGTTGCTGCCCAAGAATTCGGTTCGGTACCCGCTCTACCGGTGGGTGGACCGACTCGACAACTGGCTCTGCTGGTACACGCCCGTGCGTCATCTGGCTACCAACATCGAGTTCGTCGCCGCGAAAGAGTAGCTTCGCAGCCCGGCGGGCGGAGCCCCGCACCGTTGCCCCGCGCTCCCAAACGTCCACCCTATTCCCCGCAAGCGTTGCCTGCCGACCTCTTCATCGACGCCCGCATGTGGTATCACTCCGGTATCGGCACCTATCTACAGAACCTGGTGCCTGCCCTGGCTCGTCGCTTCGCCACGCGGGTACTGGTGCCCGCGCCGATCCTCCACCTGCCGGGCGAGCAGTTCGTCTGCCGGACGCCCATCTACGCGCCGCGCGAGCAGCTCGACGTTGCCCTTCGGGCTGACGCTTGCCGGCTGTACTGGTCGCCTCACTACAACATGACGGCACTGCCCCTCCGGACCGCGCGGCGGCTTGTCACCGTTCACGACGTGTTTCACCTGGCCCACGCCCACACGCTGAGCCCGGCCCGCCGCGCCTACGCTCGCCTGCTGATCGGCCACGCCGTGCGCCGCGCCGACCGCGTGGTGACGGTCTCCCGGTTTTCACGCGACGAAATCGCACACCACACCGGCATCGCGCCGGGCCGCGTCACGGTGATCCACAACGGGGTGGATGCCGCCCGCTTCCAGAACCCGCTCGGCCCGGTGGTTCCCGGCCTGCCGGCGGGTCCGTACGTGCTCTACGTAGGTAATGTCAAGCCCCACAAGAACGTCTTGGGTCTGCTGGAAGCCTTTCGGCAACTGACCGCCCGCGCCGGCTTCGACGATTTGCACCTGGTGCTGGTGGGCAACTACGCGGGCCTCCGCACGTCGGTCGACGATCTGCCCGCCCGCATCGCGGCGGCGGGGCTGCGTGACCGGGTGCACACACCGGGGCGGGTCGACGACGCGGCCTTGCCGGAATTTTACCGCCGCGCGGCGGCCTTCGCGTTCCCCACTTTTTATGAGGGCTTCGGCCTGCCGCCACTGGAAGCTATGGCCGCAGGCTGCCCGGCGGTGGTTTCACGGACGGGGCCACTACCCGAAATTTGTGGCCCGGCGGCGCGTTATGTGAATCCGGAGGACCCGGGCGACATCGCCGATGGGCTCGGCGAGGTGCTGCACGACGCGGACCGACGCCGGGCGCTGGTGGCGGCGGGGCGGCGGCGGGTGGCGTCCTTCACATGGGCGCGCGCGGCCGATGCCCATGCGCGATTGATAGAAGAACTTCTGTAGAATGGAGGATTTTTGGTCGTACCACGTGGAATGGTTCGGGGGGGCATGGCGCTTTCACCCGCTGCTGCTGGCACTTAATGCACTCCTACTGCTGCACTTTGCCTGGGACAGCTACCGCACCTACCAGCGCACCGGCTGGCGCATCGACTACTGGATGGTCATCATCGGCATCCAGTTCGTCTTCCCGGTTTTGCTGCTCTATCCTTACCACGGCTCGCACGAGAACTACGTTTCGATTGGGCAGCGTTACCTGCATTTCGACCAGTGGGTCAGCTACGCTCATCTTGTCACCGTGCTGGGTTACGTGACGCTATACGGTGGCCGGGCCCTCTAC
>JBARYS010000225.1:0-1635 GCA_049648155.1 Catalinimonas sp.
GGACCTGCCCGGCGAGGTGGAGCTGAACATGTTCATCCTACGCTGCTGCTACGACCGCTACGGCGACCTGTTCGACGCCCGCACCGCCACCTTCTACCGGGCCGTGGTGCGCCTGACGCTGCGCACCGCGCGGATGGTCAAGACGAAGCTTCATGAGGACTACCGGCTCGACCACCGCGACGACCTGACGTGGTTTCTGGCCTGGGCCGCCGACCATCCCCGCAAATACGAGCTTTCGTTTGACCTGCCGAGGCGGTTCGAAGACGTTTAAAGAGATGGGACTTACGGGGTCTTTTTCCCGGCGGCGTACTGCTCGTTAAGACCTTGGAGCACACGGCGCGTGACGTCGAGCGTGTCGTGGGCGAAGAGTACGGTACCGTTGCCGGGGCTGTAGCCCAGCACGTAGGTGTAGTCCTGCGTGCGGCCCCAGTCGCTTAGAAATTCGGTGATGTTGCGGTTGAGTTGTTCGTTGAGGCCCTGCTCCTGTTCGAGGATCTCCTGTGAGGCTTTTTCGCGGTAGGCCAAAAACTCCTGCTGCTTCTGCATCAGGCGTTGCTCCAGCTCCATCCCCTCCTGCTGGGTGAGCGTGCCCGCCTGGGCACGGCGTTGTGCGTCGGCCAGCTCGTTTTCGAGGGTGCGCTGACGCGAGGCGAGGTCTTTCTCCAGCCGGCGGCCCCGGGCTTCGAGGGAGGCCTTACTCGTTTTGAAAAATTCGTACTCACCGAGCAGCGTGTCGGTGTTGACGAAGACCACCGTCGGCAGCGCCGCACGTAGTTGGTCGAGCTCGTTCGGCGAGACCGCCGCCGATGTGTCGGCGGGGGCAGCAGCGATCGGGGCGGCGGGGCGGTCGGTGAAGTGCAGAACGTAGAGAATGAGGACGGCGACCAGCAGCACGGCGTTGAGTGCCAGGGACAAATTCTTCACGGGAGTTGTTGGGTGCGGACAGATTCCTATAACTTGGGCAAAGTTAACCATTTCCGGGGCAGAGGGGTGCCGGGGCGCTCCGCCGGAAACCGGGTTTCGGTGCCGCCCGCCGCCGCCGTGAGCCCTCCGGCCGGAGCTACCTCCGCACCCGATGCCGCCGATAATCCGGACGGTATGGAAGCGCAACTCCGAGCACTAATCAGGCAGGGCGAACACAGCCGGCTTGATTTTAAGAAGACCATCACCCACCGCGAGAAGATCGCCAAGACGATCGTCTCCTTCGCCAACAACCGGGGTGGCCAGATCCTGGTCGGCGTGCGCGACGACCGTCGCGTGACGGGCATCAACCCCAGTGAGGAGCGCTACATGCTCGAACAAGCCGCCACACACTACTGCAGCCCGCCCGTGCCGCTGCGCATCGAGGAGCTACGGTCGCGCGAGGGCATCGTGCTGCTGGCCCACATTGACGAGAGCCGCCGCAAGCCGCACCGTTGCCTGGACCGCCGGGGCGAGTGGCACGTCTACGTACGCAGTGAGGACCAGAGCGTGCGCGCCGGCAAGCAGGTCGCCGACGTGCTGCGCCACGAGGCCGTCCGCGAGCAGGTCGACCGGCAGCCCCCCACGCGCAACGAGCAGCGCCTGTTCGACTACCTGGCCCGCAAGCGGCGCATCTCCCTAAAGGAGTACGCGCAACTGATCAACGTCTCGAAG
>JBARYS010000226.1:0-5265 GCA_049648155.1 Catalinimonas sp.
GCCTCGGTGGTTCACAAATCTTGCTTGAATTTCTGAGAACATCCGCATCGCGGCCTTCCCCACCCGCCGTTCGCATGTACCTCTAAAATGCCGAACGGCGGGTGGTAGCCCCATTTGGAGCTTCCACCCGCCGTTCTCATTGCTGTAATCGTGAGCGGCCTAACTGCCTATCGGCGAGGGCGTTGGCCGCCGTCGCCCCCCCGGCCGTTGCGGCGGTCGCCACCCCGGCCACCACCCTCGGTATAGCCTTCGGGCTTCTCCAGGAGCGCTTTTCGGGAGAGGCGGAACTTGCCGGTCTTCTTGTCGACCTCGATCAGCTTAACCTGGATCATCTCGCCCACTTCGAGGACGTTGTCCATGGTCTCCAACCGTTTCCAATCGATTTCAGAGATATGTAACAATCCATCTCGGTTCGGCATAAACTCAACGAAGGCTCCGAAGGGCATGATGGTCTTCACCTTGCCCTCGTAGGTTTCGCCTACCACCGGCGTGGCGGCGATGCGGCGGATCCAGTTCACGGCCTTATCCATGGCTTCCTGGTCGGTGGCGAACACGTTCACCACGCCGCCGGCCTCCACCTCGTCGATCGAGATCACGGTACCGGTCTCGCGCTGGATCTCCTGCACCACCTTGCCGCCGGGGCCGATGATGGTGCCGATCATGTCACGCTCAATGCGGATGGTGTACGAACGCGGCGCGTGCGGCTTCACCTCGGCGCGCGGCGCTTCGATGGTCTGGTTCATCACTTCCAGGATGCGCGCGCGCCCCCGGCGGGCCTGCGCCAGCGCCTCGCGGAGCACGTCGTACGAGAGGCCGTCGACCTTCAGGTCCATCTGGCAGGCGGTCAGCCCCTTTGCGGTGCCCGTCACCTTAAAGTCCATGTCGCCCAGGTGGTCTTCGTCGCCCAAGATGTCCGACAGCACCGCGTAGCGGCTGCTGTCTTCGGGGTCTTGGATCAGCCCCATGGCGATGCCCGACACCGCCCCGGCGATGGGCATTCCGGCGTCCATCATGGCGAGCGATCCGGCGCAGACGGTGGCCATCGACGAGGAGCCGTTCGACTCCAGAATGTCCGACACCACCCGCACGGTGTAGGGGTTGTCGTCGCCCCCGGGCATCACCTTTTTCAGCGCGCGGTAGGCCAGGTTGCCGTGGCCGATCTCGCGGCGGCCGGGCCCACGGTTGGGGCGCGTTTCGCCGGTCGAGAACGACGGGAAGTTATAGTGCAGGTAAAACTTGTTGTAGCCGCTGTACATGGCGTTGTCCGTCATCTGCTCGTCGACTTTAGTGCCGAACGTGCAGGTAGTCAGCGACTGCGTCTCGCCGCGCGTAAACAGTGCCGAGCCGTGGGCGTTGGGCAGGTAGTCGATCTCGCACTCGATGGGGCGCACCTCGTCGAGCCGGCGGCCGTCGAGGCGCACGCGGTGGTCGAGCACGGCGTTGCGGATGGCCTCTTTCTGCGCCGCCTTGAAGTAAAGGCCGATCAGCACCGGGTCCAGGCCGTGGTCTTCCGGCAGGCTCGCCTTGAACTCGTCCTTGAGCGCGCGGAAGGCACCCGAGCGCTCGCTCTTGTTGGCGATGCCCCGCCGGGCGATCTCGTACATCCGGTCGTAGTACGTCTCCTTGATGCGGTCGCGTAGGGCCTCGTCGTGGTTCTCGTGGCTGTAGGTGCGCTTCTCCTGCTTGCCGGCTTTGACGGTCAGCTCGTCGAGGGCGGCGCACTGCACCTTGATGGCCTCGTGGGCAAACTGGATGGCCTCGACCATGTCGTCTTCCGACACCTCGTCCATCTCACCTTCTACCATCACGACGTCCTTGGCACTGGCGGCCACCAGCAGTTCGATCGTGGCGCGCTCCATCTCCTCCTGCGTGGGGTTGACCTTGAGCTCACCGTCGACCTTTGCCACGCGCACCTCCGAAACGGGACCACCGAAAGGAATGTCGGACACGGCCAGCGCTCCGGCGGCGGCCAGACAAGCCAGTGCGTCGGGCACGGCGTCGGGGTCGGCCGAGACCAAGAAGATATTCACCTGCGTGTCGGAGTGGTAGTCGCCGGGAAAGAGCGGCCGCAGGGCGCGGTCCACCAGGCGCGAGGTCAGAATCTCGTGCGTCGAGAGGCGGCCTTCGCGCTTAAAGAACCCACCGGGGATGCGCCCGGCCGAAGCAAACTTCTCCTGGTAATCGACTGAGAGGGGCAGGAAGTCCGCGCCCTCTTTGGGCTCGACGTTCGAGACGACCGTCGCCAGCAGCATGGTTTTGCCCATGCGCACCACGACGGCACCGTCGGCCTGACGGGCCAGCTTGCCCGACTCGATCTCGATGGTGCGCCCGTCGGGCAGGGCGATGGTCTGTTGAATGACGTTGAATAGCATAGTGAGGTGTATAATGGGCGGGGGGTGGTCCGGCCCGTAAAACAAAAAAGAGGGAATCGGCCGGAAGTGCTTCCAGCGCTCATTCCCTCTTAAAAGTATGGTGTGACTACTTACGGATGCCGAGCTCGGCGATGATGGACCGGTAGCGCTCGACGTCGGTGCGGATCAGGTAGTCCAGCAGCCGGCGGCGCTTACCGACGAGCTTGAGCAGACCCAGCCGGCTGGCGTTGTCGTGCTTGTGCACCTTCAGGTGCTCCGTAAGGTGGTTGATGCGGTAGGTGAACAGCGCGATCTGCGCTTCGGCGGAGCCCGTGTCTTCCGCCGATTTGGCGGTGCCGTGTTCGGCAAACAGCTCCTGCTTCTTTTCCTTCGTCAAGTACATGGGCAAGGACGGATGTACGGTTACTAGATCGTTATATATAATGGCGCAAAGGTAGTAAATCCTGCGGAAAAAGCGGAAGTGCGACGTAGACCCGTCGCAGCGTTCGATTACGGCCGCAACTGCCCCGCCACCGGCCCCTCGTGCACCCCGTTTTCAACGCAATGCGCCCCTCAGAACGGGTTTCAGGGGGGCATGGCAATGGGGCGGGGCGCATTGCGTTTCTCCGATAACGCTGTGTACCTTCGCCGCAATCCGCTCCTACATGCTTCTTCGTCCGCTCTGTCTCATACTGCTCCTCCTGAGTGCGTCTGCCCTGGCGCAGACCCAGCCCCCGGATTTTGAGGGCGGAGAGGTGGAAGAGGCCGAGTTTGAGGTCGTTAAAAGCCGGGAGAACAAACTGCCGCCCGCGAGCCGCAACTATCAAAAGGTGCAGGAGACGGCCCGCCCCGCCACGGAGCCTCAATTTGAGTACGAATTTCCGACCTTCCGTCAGGATGGGCTGCCCGACCTGGAGCCGCGCATCCGCGTGAAGACGCTGCCGAAGGAGCCTCTAAACAAGCTCTATGGTAACTACGTGAAGGGCGGCGTGGGGAACTATGCCACCACCTACCTGGAGGGATTCTTCACGAACAAGCGCTCGGAAGACTATCAGTACGGCGCGCAACTGCGGCACCTGGCGTCGGCGCGTGGCCCGGTGGACCAAGGCAACTCCGGCGCGGGCGAAAACCTGATCAAAGTGTTCGGCGACCGCTTCGGCGAGCGGGCGAACGTAGGCGGGTGGGCCTCGTACGAGCGCCGCCGCTACAATTTCTACGGCTACGCGCCCAGCCCGGAGCCGTCGGGAGACTCGCTCAAGCAGGTCTTCAACATGATCGATGCGGGCGTACGGCTTTCGAGCCACGACGCCGACGCCCCCTTACAGTACCAACTGCGGGCGCACGTGGGCCGTGTGGCCGACTTCT
Source organism: Catalinimonas sp. (assembly GCA_049648155.1). Taxonomy (GTDB): domain Bacteria; phylum Bacteroidota; class Bacteroidia; order Cytophagales; family Flexibacteraceae; genus JBARYS01. Next base: position 3,717 of record JBARYS010000226.1, read on the forward strand.
TGGAAGCGCGCGAAACGGAGTTTAACCTCGGCGGAGAGAGCCGTTACGCGCTGAGCGAAAGTTCGTCGATCCGGGTAGGGCTGATGTCGGCCTTTACAAACCGCCGGGACGCCGGCGTGGGGGAAGATTCCACCACGTCTATCGGCCGGAACCTAGTGGTGCTAAGCCCGGCGTACCGCTGGCAGCAGGGCGACTTTTTCGTGACGGCCGGGGCGAACGCGGCTTTCAACAACGACACGGCCAACGCGTCGGGGTTCCACCTCTATCCGCACCTTCACGTGGATTACGCCCTGGTGCCGGAGCGCTTCGAGACCTTCGCGGGACTGACGGGCACGATGGAGAAGGTGACGTTGCGTACGCTGGCCGACGAGAACCCATTCCTGGCCCCGAACGCGGAGCTGCGCCACGCGAACCAGACCTTTAAGGTGTACGTGGGCGCGCGCGGCCAACTGATCAACCGCTTCTCCTACCGGACCGAGCTCTCGTTCAGCAACTATCAAAACCTGCCGTTCTTCCTGAATGCTCCGGACGACACCGTGAAGTTCGACGTAGTCTACGACGGCACCGGCAACACGAGCGTGGTGGGTTTCAACGGGGAGCTAACCTTCGACGCAACGACCGACTTGCGGTTGACGGCCGGCACCGACGTGCGCAGCTACGGCACCAACCAACTGGCCCGCCCGTGGCACCGGCCTGCCTTCGTGGGGGGACTGACGGCCACCTACGACATCCGCGAGAAGATCCGCATCGGCACGAACCTGTTCTACCAGAGCGCCGTCTGGGCGTTCGACCCGCGCCTCGACGAGGAGACGCAACTCGATGGACTGGTGGACCTCGACGTCCGCCTCGAATACCTTTTTTCGGAGCGCGCCTCGGCGTTCCTTAACTTCGACAACCTCCTCAACCAACAAAACCCCCGCTACCTCTACTACCCCACGCGCGGCCTGATGGTGATGGCGGGAGCGACGTACGCGTTTTAGAAGACAAAAGAGTCGGCGGGTCGGCCGGAGAATGATCGAAGAGGGGGAATAATCGCATCAAGAAGTACAACCCCAAATCGGGCCGCCGGAGCGGGGGTGGCATGGAGTAGGGTAAGAATGAGCGCATCGAGGGCGAACGAAGAAAGTCTAACCCCGAAGGGGTGACATTTATGGTGACGTACATAAAAGAGCTGCTCTACGACCACGACCAGGTGGTGATTCCCGAGTTCGGCGCGTTCGTGACCGAGCCGGCGGCGGCGCACGTCCACCCTACGCACCACACCTTCCGGCCGCGTGCCAAGGAGGTCACCTTCAACGAGCGTCTCAAAGAGAACGACGGCCTGCTGGTGAGCACCGTGGCCAGCCGCGAGAAGCTCAAGATCGAAGAAGCGCTGCGGCGCGTGCAGGAGTACGTCTACGAAGTAAAGAAGCGCCTGAAAGAGGACAATCGCTGCGAATTGGCGGGGGTGGGCACGCTCTTCATCAACCCGCAGTATCAGCTGGAGTTTGAGGCCGACCCGCAGGTGAACTTCAGCAACGACAGCTTCGGCCTGCCTGAACTGCACTAC
>JBARYS010000227.1:0-1855 GCA_049648155.1 Catalinimonas sp.
GCCGAGGGTGGTGCACGTGGGCATGTGGATCGGCGAGCGGCGGTTCATCCACGCCTCGGGCGAGGTGCGGATCAGCAGCGTCGACCCCGGTGCGGCCGCCTACGATGCGTACGAGGTGGGCCGCTACCTGGCCACGCGGCGCATCGCCCGGCCGGACGGGCAGCCCGCCGAGGGGGTGACGCCGCTGTCGGTTATTTTTCGGTAGTAAAACCCCGCGTCGCCCCGCTCTCTCCGGACTGCCCGCCACCGGTCGGCGAATCGCCGTAGCTTGCGAGACCTAACCCCCCGCTCATGAACCAAGCGCTCGACACGGCCCTGACGGCCCTCGTTTACCTCGCCGCCACCTTCGTGCTCTTCGTGGTGGGGCGACTGGTGTACCGGCTCTTTCACCCCGGCGTGCACGTGGGGCGCGAGCTGGTGGAGCACGACAACTTCGCCTTCGCGGTGGCGCACGTCGGCTACTACGTGGGGCTGCTGCTGTCCATCGGTGGGGCCATCGTCGGGCCGACGCGGGGACTCGTGCAAGATCTGATCGACATCGGTACCTACGGCGGGTTGGCCATCGTGCTGCTGAACCTGAGCATCCTACTGAACGACAAGCTCATTCTGCGCAAATTCTTGGTGCGGAAGGAGATCCTGGAAGACCGCAACACGGGCACGGGCGTGATCGAAGGGGCCAACGCCGTCGCCACCGGGCTGATCATCCTGGGGGCCGTTTCGGGCGAGGGGGGGAACTGGCTCACGGCGCTCGCCTTCTGGGGCGTGGGGCAGGGGGTGCTGCTGCTCACCGCCGTGGTCTACAACCTGATTCTCCCTTACGACCTGCACGACCACGTGGAGCGCGACAACGTCGCGGTGGGCATCGGCTTCGCCGGGGCGATCGTAGCGCTGGGCAACCTGATCCGCTACGCGCTGTCGGGCGACTTCGAGACCTGGGGCGAGACGCTCGGCGAGGTGGGCATCGAGGTGGTGCTGGGCCTGCTGCTGCTGCCGCTCGCGCGCTTGTTGACCGACCGCATTTTGCTGCCCGGCCGCCGCCTAACCGACGAGCTCATCAACCAGGAGAAACCCAACGAAGGGGCCGCGCTGGTCGAAGCGTTCGCTTACGTCGGCGGCTCGGTGCTGATCACGTGGTGTCTCTGAGCACCTCTCCGTCTGCCGGGTGGGCAACCATTAGCGGGTTGTCGTTGTTTCTTTCCAAACTTTCAGACCATGTACGTCTCCTTCGACCAACTGCCCGATTCCGCCCGCCTCTGGGTTTATCCCGCCGACCGACCCCTCTCTGCCGACGAGGCCGCCGCCGCCGGGCAGCACCTGCAAGCGTTTTGCGACACCTGGGCAGCGCACGGCCACCCGCTGCGGTCGTCGTTCCGGATCGTGGAGGACCAACTGATCTTGCTGGCGGTTGATGAGGCGCTGAACGCGGCCAGCGGCTGCTCCATCGACGCGTCGACACACGCACTGCGGGCGGTCGAGCAGGCCCTGGGTGTGCAACTGCTCGACCGGGGGCGCGTGGTACTGCGCACCGAAGGCGGCTTCGCGCTCGTGGCCTTGCCGAAGCTGAAGGCTGCCGTCGCCGACGGAACCCTCACACCCGAAACGCCGGTGGTGAACGCCACCGCCGAGACGCTGGGTGCGTGGCGTACGCAACCGGAGCAGCTCGCGGCAGAGTCATGGCTGCGGCGCTACTTCAAGCACAAGCTGGTCTAGGGCAGTTCAGTATCAGACCTCCGGGGGCTGCTAAGACGCCGTCTCGGTAGGCCCCGGAGGTCTTGGCCTGTGTAACGAGGGAGAACTACCCCTCTGCCGCGTACCAGGCGGCGTACTTCACGGAGTTGTCGGCCGTACGGGCGAT
>JBARYS010000228.1:0-7289 GCA_049648155.1 Catalinimonas sp.
GCTTCGCTTCGCGCAGGTGGGCGTCGATGGCGCGAAACCGCTCGGCGAGTGCGCCGGGGGCCTGCTGGTCGCGGCGGTAGCCGTCGTTGGCCATCATGGTGAAGTAGTGCGAAAAGCGCAGCGAGAAGGCCACCAGCGAGAAGACAAACACCGCATAGAACAGCACCAGCACAAACTCCAGCTGCGCGTAGAACAGCGACGCCCGCCACCAGTAGATCAGCACCCCGTTCAGTGGCACCAGCGCGGCCGTAAATCCGCCCAGCCACCACCGCAGCCAGCGGAGCCGTTGCCGGTGCTTGTCGGTGAGCCGCGCCCGCCCCAACGTCCGCACCGACAGCACGGCGAAGACGAGGCTGTTGAGCAAGTAAGCCAGAATCCACGCCGCGCTGTACGACTCCGCCGACCGGAAGAAGGTGGTCCCGTCGAAGAGGGTCCACAGTCCCACCGACACGCCGAAGAGATGAAAGAGCAGCGCCTGCCCTAGCAGGTAGGCCGAGAGCGAGAAGTAGCCTAGGTGCCGCCGGTGCCACCGCCCCCGGCCCACTAGGCAGCGGCAGTAGAGGTAGAGCAACGGCGAGACGGCGTACCAGGCCGCCCCGCTCAGGTTGATGAACAGGCTCGTCGCGCCGAACAACTGGTTGCGCGTGCCCACGTAGCTCAGCAGCGTCAGCAGCACCGCGCCCAGCACGCCCGTCAGGTAGCGCTCCGAGCGCACCGCCTCCCCCCGCCGCCAGATCACGCCGATGAGCAACACCGACTGCAGGGCGGCCAGCAGGTAGAGAGTGGAGTAGAGGTCGATTTTCACCGTTCTACAAAGTTGCTACCTGGGCGACGGCCACGTTATCCCGTCTTTGGGGGAGGGAGGGGGAGCCCTGCGGTCGCGTCGAAGCTGTCGTTTCTATAGGTACGCTTCACAGCATTCGCGCCCAAAAGTGCGTTCTGATCTTGCTTTTGAAGCGAACGCAGCCAAATGTCGTTTTAAACGAGTCGAGCTGAGTGAGCGTAGCCCAAGCTACGTGACCGAAGAGCGAGAAAGTGCAGCATGAAATTTGGCAAGAATAGCCCGAAGGGTGAAGTTCAGACACGCTCTAAGCAGGCGGAGCGCTGAATACGCACAGGAAACGGCCGTCGGTCGGCTACGGCAACCGCGAAACCGGGAGGTGCAGCCGTCGTCGAAGTATCGGCCGGCGTGGGTAGGGCCGACGTGCGGAAGAAGTAATTCGGCCCCCATGCAATTGCTGTGTTTCTGCGTTCGGGTTGGCTTAGAACGATGTGTTAGTGTCTAAAAAAGTATATTCACCAAAAAACAGCAAAATATTTTTTTAGTGAGGGCTTGACGCGTTGGGATGTGTTTTTGTACATTTGTACTACGCAAAACAAAAGAGCCATGCTACGCTGGAGTTACTCTACAGATGCACATAACGGAATGATCCTCGACGAGGACCCGACGTGCCTTATGTTCTGGCGAAAACGATAAGCTACGCAACCTTGCGAGCTAGCCCGGACGATCCACCTTCCGGGCTTTTTTGTGGCCTTGCCGTTCGTAAACCCTCTTTCTGTCCGACGGTCCGTTCGTTGGCCCGTCTCGAAGTGACGCCGCTGCGCGCCCGTGCGTTCGCGTCGTCGTGACCCGCTGTGCCCCCCTTTCGGGTGCCAAAATCGGTACGATTTTGCGCCTCAATTCGCTCAAAAGAATTCACACTTTGAGGGTAGAATAGGTACGTCTTCTGTTCTCAAATAAAAGCCGTTGTTATGAAGTTCAACCTCAAAAATAGAAGATGTCGACCGCCGACCACCGACCTCTGCGTCGATTATTGTCTACCGAGCAAGTTTAAAATATTCCGGTGCCGTAGTGGCGGGTTCCTTCGGTTTAGAAACCCGCGTTCACCCCGCCGCTCTTGTTGTCCGGGACCCTAAAAGCAGTTCGTGGGGAGCGACTCAATCCGGGGTCGCTCCCCCTAAAAGGAGAGGAGAGAAGAACCATGAGAAAGCTAGCGAGCATACAAAAAATCAAGGCGCTCACGCCCATTGCAGGGGCCGATGCCATTGAAAGCGCTTCGGTGCTGGGGTGGCAGTTGGTGGTTAAGAAGGGAGAGTTCGCGGTGGGCGACCTGTGCGTCTATTGCGAGATCGACAGCGTGCTGCCCGACCGTCCCGAGTTTGCGTTTCTGAAGCCTCGGGGTATGCGCATCAAGACCATCCGGCTACGGGGTCAAATTTCGCAGGGCATCTGCTTCCCGCTGTCGGTGCTACCCGGTGAGTTTGAAGTCGCCGAGGGTGCCGACTGCACCGAAGCGCTGGGCGTGACGAAGTGGGAGCCGGCGATCCCCGCCTATCTGAGCGGACAGATAAAGGGGGGCTTCCCCTCGCGCGTGCCCAAGACCGACGAGACGCGGGTGCAGGTGTTGCAACCGCTGCTCGACCAGTACGCCGGCGAAACGTGCTACGTCACCGAAAAGCTCGACGGCAGCTCCGTGACCTACTTCGTGCAGGACGGTACGTTCGGCGTGTGCAGCCGCAACCTCGAACTGCGCGAAGACGCCCAGGACTCGTTCTGGAAGGTGGCGCGGGCGCTCGACGTGGAGCGGAAACTGCGTTCGCTGGGCGGCAACGTGGCCCTCCAAGGTGAACTGGTCGGGCAGGGCATCCAGAAGAACCGGTTGCGGCTGAAAGGCCAGACGGCCTACTTCTTCAACCTGTTCGACATCGACCGGTACGTCTTCGCCGACTACGAACGGCTACGGCACACGCTGCAAGACCTCGACCTGCCGATGGTGCCGGTGCTCGCGAACGACTACCGGCTGCAGAACGACGTCGACGCGCTGGTGTTGATGGCGACGACCCGCTCCGCGCTCTGCCCGCAGGTCTGGGCCGAGGGCATCGTAGTGCGACCGGTGCAAGAGCGCTTCGACATCCAATGGGGGCGGGTGTCTTTCAAAGCCATCAACCCTGAGTTCCTGCTGAAGCACGGCGTGTAGGACGCACCCCTCGGACAAGTAGCTGAAAACGTTAAAGCAGTCCGTAGGGAGCGACGCAATCCGGGGTTGCTCCCTGCGAAAAGAGCGAGGAGGAATTTAGGCTGAAAACACCTTATAATCTTAATGCAACGGTGGGGCGCTCACGTCCGCCCCGAACGGGTAGCTGGATGAAACCACGGTCACGTCGCCCTTGCTGGGGGCGGGCCGTGGTTTTTTGCGTTACTCCGTCGCTACCCGCTCCGGTAGGTACTGCACGGCGTCGGTATCGACGGGCAGTTCGAAGACGAACGTCGCGCCCTGGTCGGGGCCGTCGCTGCGGGCGGTGAGGGTGCCGCCGTGCTGCGCGACAATGCGTCGGCTCAAGTAAAGCCCCAGCCCGACGGTGGCCTCTCCGGCCGTGCCTTTGCGGCGGTGCTTGGTGAAGCGGTCGAACAGCGCCTCGGTGTGGGCGGGGTCGAAGCCGAGTCCTTGGTCGGCGACCTCCACACGCAGCCGGTCGGCGGTCCGCGACGAGCGCAAAGTGATGCTTCCGCCGGGCTTCGAAAACTTCAGGGCGTTGTAAAGCACGTTTTTGAACGCTTGGGGAAGCAACTCAGTCTGTATGCGAAGCGGGGATCCGGGGCCCTCCACGACGACTTCAACGCCCTTCCGGCGCATCAGCGGGCGCAGGTCGAGGGTGATCCGTTCCAATAGCTCCGACCACTCCATCGTCTCGTAAGTGGCCGAGGGTGCGTCGCTGCGCAGCAGGGCGAGCACGTTCTCCACGAGGCGATATTGCTGCGCGAGCGATGTCCGCAGCGCCTGGCGATAAGCCTCTTTTTCGCCTGGATCCTGCTCGTCGCCCATCAGGTCCAGGAGCTGTATGGCCGTGCCGATGGGGCCGCGCACGTCGTGCGAAACTAAGCTGACCAGGTCGCGCTTCTCCGCCAACAGGCCGTCGAGTTGGGTGAGCGTCCGTTGCACTTCGCTCATCAGTACGCCCGCCTCGTCGTGGTAGTCGGTGGGCAGCGCGGGTACCTCTTCATTGGTGCGGTAGCGTACCAGTGCCCGGCTGGCCGACTGGATCGGGATCGTGAGGCAGTGCTGCATCACGAGGGTCAGTGCGGTAGCGATCAGTGTCGCGAACAGAAGGCAGAGCACCACCGTGATGGTGCCGGGGTCGCGCCGGATGAACAGCAGCACGATGGCGCTGAGCAAGGGTAGGTGTATGCCTACGAAGGCAATAAACAGAAATTTATAACTGTAGCGATTCAAAAAACTCAGCCGCGATAGAGCGGAGTAGAGTCTCATAAGACGGGTAGTTTATGATAGCACAATAAGTGAATGTGTTGTACTGTACGATGATTTCTTCGGATGGGTACGTCCAAATCATCATTTTTTGCAAACGAATTTATTGCTACAGGTAAGAATCGGCCTTTGCCCTTTGAAGAGTGCGACTGATCACGTCTTTTCAAGATCGAAAGATTAGAAGAGATACTTCCTACTGAATCGGGTGAGGGTTCAGACGGCGGGCTCCGTGGCTACGGTAGGGAGCGACGGCAGCAGGATGGTAAACGTTGAGCCCCGGTCGGGGCCGTCGCTGCGGGCGATCAGGGTGCCCTGCTGCCGCTGCACGATGAGGCGACTCAGGTAAAGGCCCAGCCCGGAGGTCTTCTCGCCGGCGGTGCCTTCGCGCCGCAGCCGGGTGAAGCGCCCGAACAGCTCTTCGGTCAGTGCCGGATCGAACCCCACGCCGTCGTCGTGCAGGTCGATACGCACTTCTTTCTCGTCGGCGCGCGCCCGCAGGTGGATCACGCCCCGGCGGTGCGAAAAGCGCAACGCGTTGTTGAACAAGTTGATCAGGGCCTCGGCGAACAGCTCCCGCTGTACGCGCAGGCGCAGGTCACCGGGCACGTCCACCTGCACCCGCACCGACTTTTCGGCCGCCGTCAGGTAGACATCGTCGAGCACGTCTTCCATAATCTCCTTCAGCGTCACCTCTTCCTGTGCGGCCACGTCGAGCTCGGCCCGCAGCATCAGCAGCACCACGCTCAGCAGGCGGTACTGCTTCTCCATCGACGTGCGCAGGGCTTTGAGGTAGGCGCGCAACGCGTCGTCGTCGCGCTCGTGTTCGGCCACTTTGATCAGGCGCAGCGACATGTTCATCGGCCCACGAAGGTCGTGCGAGAGCAGCCCCACGAGGTCTTCCTTCTCCCGCAGCAGGTCTTCGAGGTTGTTGAGTGTACGTTGCACGTCGTTCATCAGCAGGCCGGCTTCGTCGTCGTAGTGGTCGGGCAGGCGGGGGCGCTCGCGGTGGGCTTCGTAGCGCACCAGCGCCCGGCTCACGTCGCGGATGGGCCGCAGCAAGTGGTTGAGCGCCAGTAGCGTCAGCATTACCGAAGCAAAGGTCAGACCGGCCACCAGCGTCACCACCGTCGTTGCGGGCCAGATGCGGGCGTCGTCGACCAGCAAAAGAGCCAGCACGCCGAGCAGCGGCAGGTGTATGCCCACGAACCCTACGAACAGAAACTTATAGCTGTACCTAGGCAGGAAGCGCAGTCGGGAAAGTACAGTGTAAAGGTCCATGGCGGGGGGCAGGCGAGTGGCCACGGTAAGGTACCCAACGGGTTCTAACCCGTCGCAGAAGGACGCTAAACCTCTGCGAACGGGCGGGGCTCCACCATCAAAACCCGCTCCTTCTCAACGATCACCTGGCCGGGGGCGGCACCCTTGGCCTTGCGGACGTACTTCTTCGGCGTCCAGATCACGGGGCAGAGCGAGTCGGTTTTGCGCTTGCTGTACCAGGCGGCCAGTTCGGCGGCCTTCTGCACCACCGCCGGCGGAAACGGTTGCCCCGCCTGGTGCTTCACCAGCACGTGCGACCCGGCCACGGCGCGGGCGTGCAGCCAGAGGTCTTCCTTGTAGCTGTGCCGCTGCGTGAGCTCGTCGTTGTCGCGCGCGCCCTTGCCCACCCAGATTTGGAAGCCCTGCCACTCGAAGGCACGGTAGGGGCGTCGCACCTCCTCAACGGTCGCCTCCCGTTGCAGGTCGTGAGCCTTCAGGTACTTCCGCAGGGCGCGCACGTCTTCGAAGGTGTTCAGCGTGGTCAGGTGGGCCTCAACGCTCTCCAGTTCGGCCCGGCGGCCGGCCTGCGTTGTTGCCAGTTGGTCCACTTCGCGCTGTTGGTTCTTACCCTTGCGGTAGAGGCGCTCGGCGTTCTTCTGGGGCGTCAGTTCGGGGTTCAGCGGAATGGTGACCGGCTGGTCACGATAAAAATCCTCCAGCGTGACCGCGTCGGCACGGGTGGGAATCCGGTGCAGGTTTGCCATCAAGAGGTGCCCCCACTCTTCGTAGCGGCTCTCCTCACGGATCTGCCGCAGTCGCTCGTCGCCCTTTTCCACGGCTTTCTCCAACTGCCGCCGCCGCCGTTCGAGGGGGCGCAGGGCGTCGCGGCGCTCCTGCGCCAGGTGGTAAGTGCGCGTGAAGCGTTGCGCGTAGCGATTGGTGGCATCGAGTGGGTCGTCGGTCTCTTCCAGCACCTGGTCCATCCGCAGCAGCGAGAGGTGCAGCGCTTCGTCGGCGTCCTGAATCACGTAGAAGCGCGGTCGCGCCATGTCGGCCAGCACCCCTTGCACCAAAGCCCACTTCTCTGCAAGGTCGACGTCGGCGTAATCCCGCTCGCGCAGGTAGCGCCGCACCAGCGGCCCGAACGTGGGAAACAGCGCCCGCAGGTCGCCGTCGGTGGCCTGGAACCGCTCGTACGACTGGTCCAGGTGCTGCGCCAACGCGTCGGGGTCGAGGTCCGCGTCGTCAGCGAATTTGTGGTGAAACCGGTCGGCCACCCGTCCGTCGGGGCCGATCAACAGCACGTTGGCGCGGCGGCCGTGCAGCTTGAAGAGCAGCCGGTGATCGCCCTCCAACTCCACGAAGAAGCTCCGGTCGTGCGGCACGAGCGTGACGTCGCGCACGTGCCGGTCGAGGGCGTCCGGGAGGAGGTCGACGCTGTTGCGCCGCGCCCGTGCGAAGGCGTCGCGGAAGGCCAGGTGTGCCCCCTTCGGCGAGAGGTCGGCCCGAACGTAGAAGTCACCCGCCCGGTTGCCGAAGCCCAGCACCAGCTCATCTTTCGACTGGCTGAAGGCCGCCAGCAGCGCCTTGCCACGCAGTTGTTCGCGCAGGGCGGGCACGAGGTGCAGAAAAAAGTGGTAGTTGAAGTGCATGGTCGGCGGGCGGCGAAGTTCCGGGTTTTGACGTAAGTAGCCACGCCTCCGGTTGCGGGGAGAAGGCGAACAAAGGTCATCGTCCTGTAGTAATGTAGACCGTACGCCTGAACTC
>JBARYS010000229.1:0-3447 GCA_049648155.1 Catalinimonas sp.
GTCTAACCGCGATGCGTAGGCTCTTCACCACCACGGCGTTGCTGTGCGGCCTGATCACGACGGCCGCCCGCGCCCAGACGCCCCCCGACTCGCTGGCGGCGGCGCTCTTTTACGACATGACGCTCGAACAGCTCGACTCGGTGCGGGCCTCGGGGGTCTCGTCCGAGCTGGAGGCGCTCATCAACAGCTTGGTTTCGGTTTCGACCAGCACGGCCCTCTCGGCGCGCAACTCGCCCAGCGTGGTGACGGTCGTCACGCGCGAGGAGATCCTTGCCTCCGGCGCGCGCGACCTGATCGACGTGCTGCGGCTGGTGCCCGGCTACCACCTCGCCACCGACGCCGACGGGCGCGTGGGCATCGGCATCCGGGGCAACTGGGCCAACGAGGGCAAGGTGCTCATGCGCATCGACGGGCAGGAGGTCAACGACATCTACCGCGCCAACATCCTGCTGGGCAACCATTACCTGGTCGACGACATCGAGCGCATCGAGGTGATCCGCGGGCCGGGGTCGGCCATCTACGGGGGCTTTGCCGAGTTCGGCGTGATCGACATCACCACGCGCCGCGCCGCGCAACTCGACGGCTTCGCGGTGGGCTCCACGCTGGGCTGGATGGAAGACACCTACGGCCGGCGCAACGGCTACCTCTACTTCGCCCGCGACTGGGGCAACTGGGAGGTCAAGGTGTCGCAGTTCTTCGGCGACGGCCAGCGCAGCGATCAGGAGCACTTCGCCTTTTATCAGGACAGCCTCGCCAAGCAGATCGGGCGCATCGGCGACTACCACTCGCTGGCGGGGCAGTCGACCTTGCGGCCGGTGCTGAGCAACCTCTACGTGCGCTACAAAAATTTCAGCTTCCGCTCGATCAGCGACTTCTACGAGATGACCGACCTCTACTACGCCGACACCAACGGCCGCCGCCCGGGCCGCTACGGTGTGGAGTCGAACTTTCAGGAGTTTCGCTACGACTACCGGCCCAACGAGAGGCTGCTCGTCACGCCCCGCCTGAACTTCATCGTCCAGTCGCCGCAGACGTCCAACAACCCCACCCCGCCCGACCGGTCGGAGCTGATCTTCCGGGGGCGCTTCAACCTGACCACGCAGTACGACTTCTCGCACCGCATCAACCTGACGGGCGGCGGCGAGGCGTTCTACGACTACGCCGAGGCCAACGCCGAGGGGCCGTTTCCGGTCTTCACGCAGCAGCGCTACCTGAACCTGGCCGTGTTCGGGCAGACCGTCTATCGGCTGCCCATCGTCAACTTCTTGGCGGGCGCGCGCTACGAGTACAACGACGCGTTCGGGACCAACTTCGTGCCCCGCCTGGCGATGACCAAGACCTACGACCGCCTGCACTTCAAGGTGATGGCCAGCCGGGCGTTCCGCGCGCCGACCATCGGCAACGTGTCGCTGGCCTTCGACGGCACCTACGACTGGGTAGAGAACGACGCCGGCGAGCGCGTGGGCATCACCAACCTGGGGCAGCAGGAGCTGAAGGCCGAGAACACGTACGTCGGCGAGGCCGAGGTAGGCTACCAGTTCAACCGCCGGGTGTTCGCCACGGCCAACCTGTTTCACGTCCGCACGCGCGACCCCATCGTGTTCACGCTCTTCTCGGACGCGGAGTTGCGCGAGGCCTTCGGGCCGAACTTGGGCATCCAGACGTACCAGAACGCCGACCGCTCGGGCACCTCGGGCCTGGAGCTGGAGCTGCGGACGAAAGACCACTGGGGGCACGTCAACGTGAACTACTCGTTCTACACCGCACTGGGGCAGCCCGTCCCGTCCGTCTACCGCGTGGGCGACTTCAACCTCGACCCCAACGAGCGCACCGTCCGCAACCGCGCGATGCTGCTGGGCTTCCCGAACCACAAGCTGAACGTGAACGCGCTCTACTACCTGCGGCGGGGCTTCTCGGTGAACCTGACCGGCACGCTGATGGGCGACCGCTACACGTACCTGCCCACCTACACGGACCCCGAGGACCCCATGACGCTCACCGGCGAGCTGGTGCGGCTGCCGCCCGAATACCTGGCCAACCTCTTCTTTCGTTATGAGAACCTGATCACGCCGGGGCTAACGCTGGGGGCGGGCGTCTACAACCTGCTGGACCGCAACTTTCAGTTTCTGCAGCCCTACTTCGGCCTGGAGCCGCCACTGCCCGGGCCAACGCGCGAGTGGGTCGTGAAGCTGCAGTACGATCTGCACCTGCCGCCCCCCAAGCGGCCGCGTTAGGGCACCAGACCACGTCTTTATCTGCCTTCAATTAAACCAACACCTGCGCCTTCGGCAACACGTTTACACCCAGTTGGACACACACGCGTGGCGATATGGATCCGATCGCCGGGGTCGCCGGTGGGCGGGGCTCGTCGGGCTGCTGCTGCTGGGGCTGCTGCCGGCGGCGGCACGCGCGCAGGTGACCACTTACCGCACGCAGTCGCTATTTATCTATAAGTTTACTAAGCACGTCACTTGGCCCGAGGCCGCCCGCGAGGGTGACTTCGTGATCGGGGTGTACGGCAACTCGCCGATCCTCCAGGAGCTGCGCCTGATGGCCTCGCTGAAAAAGGCCGCCGCCGGGCAGACCATCGTGGTGCGGCAGATCGACCGGCTGGAAGCCCTCGACGGCGTACATGTGCTCTACCTGACGGCCGCCAAGAGCCGCCAATTGCCCGCCGTGCTGGCCGCCACGCGCAATCGCCCGGTGCTGGTGCTGGCCGAGCGCGGTGGCTTGGCCAAGCGCGGGGCGTCGATCAACTTTATTCTTATGGAAGATTTAACGCTGAAATTCGAGGTGAACACGGCCGTGCTGCGGGCGCACTACCTCAGCATCTCGACCGAGCTTCTGCAATTTGGCTTTAAGGTCGGGTGAAGGCGCGGCGGTGGCTCCTTTGGTGGATCGTGACGCTGGTCGCCGCGCCGGCGGCGGTGCGTGGGGTTCCGCCCGACACCACGCGCCTCCGCACCGAGAACCTGCGCTTCGACGTGCTGCCGGGCGGACGGGCGCAGGCGGTCATCACGGCGCTCTATCAGGACCGGATGGGCTTCGTCTGGATCGGCACCGAGCGCGGCCTGCACCGCTACGACGGCTACGCCTTCACCACCTACACGCACACCCCCACCGCGCCCGGGGGCTTGCCCGCCGGCGACTACGTCCGCTGTCTGCTCGAAGACCGGCGGGGCAACCTCTGGATCGGCACCGACGCGTGGGGGCTGAGCCGCTACGACCGCCGCTCCGGGCGGTTCCGGACGTTCGCCCCCGACTCCGCCGGGCTGCCCTCCGCGCGCATTTTGGCCCTGCACGAAGACGAGGCGGGCACGCTCTGGGTCGGCACCGCCGCCGGGCTGGTGGAGTACGACGACCGCGCGGAGCGGTTCACACCTTACCCACTCGACGCGCCCGACGCACCGGTTTCGGTCACGCAACTGGTAGCAGAGGGGGGGCGGA
>JBARYS010000230.1:0-5517 GCA_049648155.1 Catalinimonas sp.
CCCCCACGCCGGTCAGCACGATGGTTCCCAAGTTGTCCTGACAGTCGGCCGTGACGGGCGACTGCGCGGCTTCCAACGCCACCAGCAGCGGGTTGAACGGAACGTCGAACCGGTACACCGTGTCGCACGACGGACCGTAGGTAAGCACCAACTCGTAGGTGCCGGCGGGGGCGTCGGTAACTCCGGGGCTGGTCGACACCAAGTTGCCGTCGGGCCCAAACCACTGGTAAGTGAAACTACTCCCACTCAGCGCGACGGAGATTGCACCCGTGGGGGCGTTCGGGTCGTCCGGACAGCCTTGGGCCGGCGTGATGCTGGGGTTGGGGATGTCCGGGGCGAAAAGCCCTGTAACATCAGCCTCGGCCTCGGCGGTGCAGCCGTCCGCGTTTGTCACCTCCACACGGTAAGTGCCGGGCCTGGGCACGGTGAAGCTTGCGCTCGTCGAAAGGTTGTTGCCCCCTCCTACTCGTGACCAGCGGTAGGTCAATAGCGGCGTACCGCCGGTCACTTGGGGCGTGAGTACGAGCGGCGTACCGGTGCAGAAGATCGCATCGTTCAGCGTAGCTTGGAACGGCACGAAAGGCGGCGCGGTGAAAGCGGGGTTCACGGTCTGCGCGCAGGTAGGATTCTGCCGGTTGAACACGTTCAGCGAGAACGTCCCTTGCGTCGTGAGCTGCGAGCGGTCGATCTCGACCGTCCGCCCGTTGTTCGTAACCGTGATCGGCACGGGACCGCTCCAAGCGTACTCGAACGATGCGCCGTCAAAATCTCCCGAAGGAATTTCAAACGTCCAGATAGAGTCACAAACGTCGTTGATGACCGCCTGTACCGTCGGTGCGTCCGGCTTCTCTGCAATCGTCACCGTCTGCGTGATTACCTCGCTCTTACAGTCATTGGTGATGGTCAACGTCACACTGTAACTGCCGGAATTGTTGAAGACCACCGACGGATTCTGCTCGGTGCTGGCGGGCGCGCCGCCGCCGAAGTCCCAGGCGTAAGTGTCTTCGAGGGGCGGGCAGATGCGTCCGCCCTGAAACTCAACCGGCTCGTCGGTGCAACTGCCGACGTAGCTGAAGGCCGACCCCGGCGGCGGCTCGACGAACGTGTTGACGAAGTTGGGCAGTCCTAGGCCGCTGGTGGGGCCGCCGAGTGTCTGCGCGGCCGCCTGGTACCCGGGATCGTCGGTGAGCGACGCACCGGGATTGTCGATCACGTCGAGCTCCGCCGCCCCTTCCACCGCCACGTAGATTTTGCCGTCGGGAGCGGCCTGCAGTGCCCCCCGTCGGGGAGCACCCGGCGCGACTTCCCTGAACACCAGGTCTCGCGAGGCGGCTACCGCGGCCGAGTCGGTCCCGGAGATGTCGTAGCGATAGACGAGCGAGGAGTCGGGACCAACCACCGAGACGTAGAGCAGGTTGCCGCCGTTGGCGAACTCCACGCCGTAGGCCCGCAGCGGGGTGTCGTCGGGCAGGGGGTTGTCGGGCAGCACATTGACACGTATCACCGAGTCGGGGTCGGCATCGATCGTGCCGGTTTCGTTGTCGAAGCGGAACAGCTCCACGCCGATAAAGTCGTTGGCGGGATCGGTGAAGGCCACGGCCAGCCGGTCGCCGTCTACCGACGCCTTCATGTAGCCCTCCGCCTCGGCGGGCGCGTCGTGCACGGAGCCCGCCGCGATCACGGTGGTGTCAGCCAGGCCGTTCTCGGTGAGGTGATACACCTGAAACTCGTTGGTGCCGTACACCTTGCCGATGATCCAGTAGGTAGAGTCTTGGGGGTTCTCGACGGCGGCGATGCGCTCGGTGCTGCCCACCAGCAGCGGCACGTTGAGTTCATCGGCGATGACTTGCCCATCCGCGTTCCCGTCCATGTCGACCACGGTGTAGTTGATGTTCCCGGGCACCCCGGCCGGGCCGACGGCATCGACGGTGAAGACGTAGTGGCGCGTGGGGCAAGACTTACAGTCGGCCTTTTGGGGCACGATCAGCGCCGCCTGCGAGGCGTCCTCGTCGCCCGCCAGCAGGCCTTGCGACGGCACGCTGCCCGTAGTGGGCATCACTTGGTGGGCGCGCGTGTAGACGGTCCGCCCGTCGGAGTAGAACAGAAACTGCCCCGCAAAGTCGTTGGCCACCGCCACGCCCTCTTGGGTATTGAGCAGGGTGGCGTCGGTATTCGGCGCGGCGGCCCCGCCGGTAAAGTCCAGCCCCGCCCCGCCGCCGAAGTGCCAGCGGACGGCCTCCTCGCGCGCCTGTCCGCAGTAGGTCACGAAGATGCGGTCCGAGTTGACGATGATGTCGTCGGTGGTCAGCGGGTCGCCGTCCACGTCGAGCGTCGCCGTCAGTTGAAAGCAGTTCACCGTATCCAATAGCACCGAGTCTACTTGCAGAAACGACGTCGTCTCGCCGGTCGACCACTCGTAGGTGATCCGGCTCAGCTCCGCGCCGTTCTGCGTACTGTCAAGGTTGACGAGGACGATGCCCGCGTCGCCGCAGACGACCGTATCGTTCGGCCCCAAGTTGACAAAGATCGTGTCGGTGGCGAGGGGCGACAGGGCCACGCCGGGTTTGGGGGTCGACGAAGCCATCACACCGCCGAGCCAAACGAAGAGCAGGGCTACGGACCAGCCTAAAAAGATACGGGAGTGGCCTTGCGGCCCGTTGGAGTGTGTCGTCACGCTGCCGATGGAATTCAAGGTTTGGGAGGAGCGGGGAGTCTCGTTCGGAAAACGGTGGATAATTTGCCCCACGCTTCGAAGGGTGATCGCTGCTCACACCCGCTAAAGTATCCGGATAAACGACGTAAGTTATGTAAGCGTGTGCTCTCAACAAACTTCGGCGGCGGGGTCTTATACCGAAGCCGGCCCACGGGGCGTTGTTTCGCAGACGATCCGCTCCCGCCGGAGCTCCAACCGTTTCTCTCTTTTGTCTTCATGAAAAAGATCTCTCTGCTTCTCTTGGTGTTCGCCGGCTTTGGGGTGGGCTCCGGTCTGCGCGCGCAAGACCCGCAATTTTCGCAGTTCTACACCATTCCGATGTACCTCAACCCGGCCTTCGCCGGGGCGGCGCAGGTGCCGCGCGTCTCGTTTCTCTACCGCAACCAGTGGCCGAATTTGCAGGCGCGGTACAACACGATGGCCGCCTCGTTCGACACCTACGTGCCCAAGGCGCAGAGCGGCATCGGCTTCGTGGCGATGCGCGACGTGCAGGGGTACGCCGGCATCACGACTAACGAGGTCGCCGCGCAGTACGCCTACCAGTTCGCCGTAAAATCGGACATCCAGGTGCGGCTGGGCCTGCAAGCGGCCGTGGTGCAGCGCAACGCTGTCTACGCAGGACTCTCTTTCACCTCGCAGTTCGATGATCAGGGGTTCCGGGGCGGCGCTACCGGCGAACCGCAGGACTTCGGCAACCTCTTGTACGCCGACCTCGGCACGGGTGGCCTCTTGTTCACCCCGCAGTTTTACGTGGGAGCGGCGCTGCACCACCTGAACCGCCCGAGTCAGTCGTACCTCGGAGCCGACGAGTCCGAGAGCGCCCTGCCGCGCCGCCTGACGCTGCAAGCAGGCTACAAGTTCGCCCTCGACCCGGCTACCAAGCGGGGTTTGCAGCGCGGTCAGAACTTTCAGGAGGTCAGCTTCTCGCCCGCGCTTCTTTACATGCGACAGGGGCCGTTCGACCAGCTCAACGCGGGGTTCTACTTCACCTACGAGCCGATCGTGGTGGGGGCCTGGTACCGGGGCCTGCCCATTGGGGGGTACGCGGCCGGCGTGCACAACCACGAGGCGATCATCGGGTTGCTGGGCTTCCGCTCGGGCGGCATCACGGTGGGCTACACCTACGATGCGACCATCTCGCCCCTGACGCTCTCGACGGGCGGCGCGCACGAAATTTCCATCACATACGAGTTCATCAGCGCCCGCGACCGCAAGCGCAGTGTGATCGGCTCCGGCTTGAACGGCCGCAGCCTGCCCTGTCCCACGTTTTAGCCCCGCTTTACCACTCGATCTCGGGTTGGCCATGCGCCCGCAGGTACTCGTTGGCGCGCACGAAGTGTCCGTTGCCGAAGAAGCCCCGGTCGGCAGCAAAGGGTGAGGGGTGCGCCGAGGTGAGCACCAGGTGCTTGTCGGCATCGACGAACTGCCCCTTCTTCTGTGCGTAGGCACCCCAAAGGATGAACACGCAGCGCTCCTTCTGCTGGGCCACGGTGCGAATCACGGCGTCGGTGAACAGCTCCCAGCCCTTGTTTTTGTGCGACCCGGCCGTACGCGCCCGCACTGTCAGGATCGAATTGAGCAGCAGCACGCCCTGGTCCGCCCACCGCTCCAGGTTGCCCGACTGGGGAATCTCCTGCCCTGTCTCGTTGCGGACCTCTTTGAAGATGTTGAGCAGTGAGGGGGGCTTGGGCACGCTGTCGCTGACCGAAAAAGCCAGCCCGTTGGCCTGGTTCGGACCGTGGTAGGGATCCTGGCCGAGAATCACGACGCGCGTCTGGTCGAAGGTGCAGTGGTTAAAAGCGTTGAAAATGAGGCGGCCGGGTGGGTAGACGGTGTGCTGCCGGTACTCTTCGCGCACAAATTCGGTGAGCTTTTGAAAGTAGGGCTGTTCGAACTCAGGTTGCAGGTGTTCCTTCCAGGTGGGGTCGATCTGGACGTTCATCAGGGGGAAAAGTTAGGTAGATAAGTGATCGTCTGAGTTCAGGCAACGCCCAAACTCCGTTACCTTGCGCCATCACCACACGTGATTGTAAAGGACATGACCACTCAAACTACGCATGGGGTCCGGGTGAGTGTTACGACCGAATATCAGCCGGAGTACTCCAGTCCCGCCCAGGCGCACTTCGTGTTCACCTACAAAATCCGGATCGAAAACCGGGGCACGCATACCGTGCAGCTCCGCCGCCGCCGGTGGTTCATCCACGACGCGTACCAGACCGCAACGCGCGAGGTGGAGGGCGAGGGCGTGGTCGGCCAACAACCCGTGCTCGAGCCCGGCGACACGCACGAGTACGTCTCGGGCTGCAGCCTGAAGTCGGACGTGGGTAAGATGCACGGCACCTACCAGATGGAGCGCGTGGCCGACGGCCGCCTGTTCGACGTGCAGATTCCCGAGTTTCTGATGATCACCCCTTACCGTAATAATTAGGTCGTGTTGACATGGAGAATGGTTTCATGATTTCGCGCGTCTTTTTGCGCGTAGTCAAGTCGCTTGAGACGGGCAATGCGGCGCATCGGCCAACGAAAGCGGTGCGGAATACGGGCAAAAAGCACCGAAAGCATCAGCAGGCTATAGCTCAACACGACCTAGTCATTCGATGTTGAGCGAGTGGCCGGCCGCCGCGCGACGTGCCCTTGCCTACCTCCGCTTCCGCCGCCGGGCGGGCGACGCCCACGGGCTGCACTCGCCGTTCGTCTTCCGCCTATACACCGAGGTGCTGGCCGCCGACAAGGTCTACTATGCTTTCGACGACGTGGAGGCGCTGCGCGCACGCCTCGAAAGGGACTCCCGCACGCTCCGGGTG
>JBARYS010000231.1:0-4607 GCA_049648155.1 Catalinimonas sp.
CCGTAATCCACCGTTCTACGATGAGAAGCATTTTTGTCGCGATTTGCCTGGTCTTTTTTGCCGGCGGCGGCTGGGCGCAGCCGAGTCTGTCGGAGAATAAAAAGGCCGTTAAGCTCTACGACCAGGCGCTGCTCGACGCGAAGCGGCGCAACTTCGACGAGGCCGTCGGCAAGCTGCAAGATGCCCTCAAGCGCGACCCCAACTTCGCCGAGGCCCACCTGCAACTGGCCAACATCTACTCGGTTTATCAGGAGAAAAATCGCTCGAATTTCCATTTTAAGCGCTACGTCGAACTGCGGCCGGGCACGAAGAAGGCGCGCGAGGTGGCCTACGGCCTGGGCAGCTACGCCATCCGCCAGGGCAAGTACGAAGAAGCCCGCGGGTACTTCCAAGACTTCCTGGGGGGCAATGGAGGGAGCGCCGAGCAGCGCGGGCATGCGCGGCAGCAACTGGCCGTGTGCGACTTCGCCGCGGAGGCCATGAAAAATCCCGTCGACATCGACGCGAAGCCGATGGGCGGCAACGTGAACCTGTTCCCGCAGCAGTACTTCCCGGTGCTTACCGCCGACGAGAACATCCTGATCTACACCGCGCGGGTGGGCAACGAGCGGCAGCACGACGAGAACATCGTGGTCTCGCAGCGCTACCCCGACGGGGCCTGGACGCGCCCCGCGCCCATCTCCACGAACATCAACACGCCCCGCAACGAGGGTACTTGCTCGATCTCGGCCGACGCCAAGGTGATCGTCTTCACGATGTGCTCCGACCGCGTGGGGCAGGGCGGCTGCGACCTCTACATCAGCTACCGCACGGGCAACGTCTGGGCCCGGCCCGAGAACATGGGGCCGGCCATCAACTCGCCGCACTGGGACACGCAGCCCTCGCTCTCGGCCGACGGGCGGCAGCTCTACTTTGCCTCGAACCGCCCCGGCGGGCAGGGTAAGACCGACGTCTGGGTAGCGCGGCGCGGCGACGACGGCGAGTGGGGCCGCCCCACCAACCTGGGGGCGTCGGTGAACACGGCCGAAGAAGACTGGGCTCCCTTTATCCACAACAACGGGCGCACGCTTTACTTCTCGTCGGACGGCCACCCCGGCATGGGCGGGCTGGACCTCTTCATGACGCAGCTTGACGCGGGCGGCTGGCAGCAACCGAAGAACTTGGGCTACCCGCTGAATACCCACCTGAACGAGAATTCACTCTTCGTTACCGCCGACGGCGCGACGGCCTACTTCTCGAAGGAAGACCTGACGAGCGGCCGGCAGCCCACGAGCCTGCTGTACAGCTTCGCGATGCCCGAGGCCATCCAGCCGATGCTGAAGACGGGCTACGTGTCGGGCAAGGTCTTCGACGCCGACAGCAAGGAGCCCCTCCAGGCCACCGTCGAGCTGGTCGACCTCGCGACCGGCGAGGTGGTGCAGCAGGTAAACTCCGACCCGCAGTCGGGCGACTACCTGATCGTGCTGACCGAGGGGAGCGGGTACGCCCTCTACGTGAGCCGCAAGGACTACCTCTTCACGAGCATGACGTTCGACTACCGCGAGCAGGGGGCCGAGGGCGTGAAGGTCGACGTGCCGCTCTCGCCGCTGCGCGAGGGCATGAAGACGCGCCTCGACAACATCTTTTTCGCCTCGGGCGAGTGGGAGCTGCTGGACGACTCGCGCGTGGAGCTACAGCGGATCGCCTCCTTCCTGAAGCAAAATCCTGACCTGCGCGTCGAGATCGAGGGCCACACCGACGACGTCGGCACCGACGCGGCTAACCAGCGCCTCAGCGAGCAGCGCGCGCGGACCGTCCGCGAGTACCTGACCGAGCGCGGCGTGACGGCCGACCGCCTGCAATCGAAGGGGTATGGCGAGGCGCAGCCCGTGGCCCCGAACGACGACGACGACGGCCGCCGCCGCAACCGACGCATCGAGTTCAGGGTGTTGTAGGTCCGGGTCGCAAAGCGATCTGAACGACCTGTTCTACTTTTTTCAGGTCGGCGTGTGTTCGTTACCGCCTCCGCCGCGTTTGTGGCGGATTGCCCCCCCCGTACGGCTTATCTCTTGGAGAACATCGAGCGCATCGAGTACACCACCGAGGGTGCCGCCGCAACGCTGTTCGGGGCCGACGCCGCCAACGGGGTGATCCAGTCCGGGGTGCTCCGCCTACTTCTGCCACTCTTTCTTCTTCAAATCTCCCCGCCGCACGGACTTGATGAAGCGCGCCCAGGCGAAGGGGTTGGTCAGTTGCAGCGTCGGCACGAAGCTCCGATTGTGCATCTGGTCGAACTGCTGATTCTGAAAGTTCGTGTGGTTCATGCCGGCATCCATGCCCGTTTCGTAGAACATGCGCGCCAGCAGGTTCTCGTCTAGGTTTTTGCGCATCCGTTCGTTCTGTGTCTCGGGCAGTTCGAGTGCCAAGAACGCTTCCTTGAAAATCTCTTCGGTAGGAAAGGGGAAAATCTCCACCTGGGGGAGCATCGTCGTGTCGCTTTTCAGTGTAATGATGAGCGAAATGTCTTGCGTCGTATCGTCGGCCACGAGGTAGTACTGGCGCTTGAACGATACGGCCGAGATGATGACGCTGTCGCCGGGAGCGACGGGCATCGAGAAGTAGCCGAACGCGTTGGTGGTGGTGCCCCGCCCCGCCTTGGGAATGTACAAGTGAACGCCCGGTACGCCGTACTGCTCGTCGCCGCTCACCACCAGCCCGGAGAATTGAATGACTCGGGGAGGCTCCGGTGTGGCCTCCTGCGCACGGACGCCCAGCGCGCAGAGGTTAACGACCAGAAGCAGAATCCAGAAAAGAGGGCGTAGCGGCATGGACGGAAGCATCAAGGTAGTACCCCAACAACGACGGCGGGGGGGTAAAACTTCTACGTACAAAGATAATACAACCGCGCGGGTGTCCCGATACTTCGGAAGCGCGCGGGGTGCGGCGGCCGTCGGGCTGATCTCGCGTACCCGTGTGGAAGCATGTTCACTCCGAAAATCCGTACCTTGGCCGCATGAAGCTTAAACACTTCAACCTCGCGTTCGGCGTGCAGGTTTTCAAAGCATTCAGCGACGAGTCGCGGGTGCGGATCATCCACCTGCTGTACCAGAACCGCGAGATGTGCATCTCCGACCTGGAGCAGGTACTTGAATTTACGCAGACCAAGACCTCACGTCACCTGATCTACCTGAAAAATGCCGGCCTGGCGCACTCGCGCAAGGTGGACCAGTGGGTGTTCTACTACCTGCGCGACGAGGTGGGCGACATGGTACAACACATGCTCCGCTACGTCGAGAAGGACGCGCGTTTGCAGAAAGACCAGGAAGACTACAACATCCTCTATTCCAACCGGGCGCTGGCCGTCAACCGCCTGCACAGCCGCCGCTGGGAGTAGCTTTTCCGACGACCCCAACCCTCACCGTGCGTTACCCACACCTCTTTTTCGACCTGGACCACACCCTCTGGGACTTCGAACGCAACTCTGCCGAAACGCTGGGAGAGCTGTTTGTGGAGTACGAACTCGCAGCACTCTGCGGGGTGGACGCCGCCACGTTTATTGACCGTTATCAGGAAGCTAACCGGCACGTCTGGGGGCTCTACAACCAGCACCGCATCACGAAGGCGGCGCTGCGCGACGTGCGCTTCCGGATGGTGCTCTCCGACCTGGGGGTAGACGAAGCCGCCCACCCGCCCGAGTTGGGAGCCGTTTACCTGGCGCGGTGCCCCACCAAGCCGCACCTGATGCCGCACGCCCACGCTACGCTCAGCTACCTGCGCCACCGGGGCTACACGCTGCACGTGCTCACGAACGGCTTCGACGAGACGCAAGCGCTCAAGATGGGGGGGACGGGCCTGCGGCCGTTCTTCCGCGAGGTCATCACGTCGGAGACGACCGGGCACCGCAAGCCCGAGGCTGCCTATTTCGAGTACGCCCTCGACCGCACGGGCACCGCCGCCGGCGAGGTGCTGATGATCGGCGACAGCCTGGAGGCCGACATTCGCGGCGCGGCCGCCTGCGGGCTGGACACAATCTTTTATAATCCCGCCGGTACCGAACACGACGCACAGCCTACCCACGAGGTGCGCTGCCTCTCGGAACTGCAAGCGATACTCTGAGGCGATGCCGACACGGTGGTACTTCTTGTTTCCGTCGTTGGATGCCGCCGCCCGGGCCGTGCCGCCCGGCACCATGCGCCGCTTGGACGCGGCGGGGAGGAAGGTGTGCCTGGTACACCACGCACACGGATTCTTCGCGCTCGACGACGCCTGCCCGCACCTGGGTGCCTCGCTCAGCGAAGGACACTTGAACGCCGATGGTGAGGTGATCTGCCCCTGGCACAGCTACCGCTACGACCTGCGCCACGGCGCGGAGTGTCGGCAGCGTTCAGAGCCGGCCCGCTTGCACCGGTTAGAGCGGCGTGACGACGGACTTTACCTGGGAATAGAAGGTTTAGAGCTTGTCTAAGAAGTAGATTTCGTGAATCAAAATATAGATTTTTGTATCAGACGCAGTAATTTTTTAAGTTGATAGCACGGGGCCGCCCGCGCGGCGCTATCGATGCGAAAAATTATGAAGTATGATGCGGGCCGGCCATCCGGGAAAAGATAATTGTGAGGCGCGGGGGCCG
>JBARYS010000232.1:0-5107 GCA_049648155.1 Catalinimonas sp.
GGCGGCACGCCGACCTTCGCGGACGGCAGCGTCGCGGTGAGCAGCGCCAACACGGACGTGACGACCACGGTGGCTACGCTGGCCCAGAACACGGCCTACGACGTGTACGTGGTGGCCGAAGACGACGAGGTCACGCCGAACCTGCAGGCCGCCCCGGTGCAACTGGACGTGCAGACCACCAACCCCGACGTGACGGCCCCCACCTTCACGGGCGGTTACCCCCAAACCAGCGACGTGCTGTCGACCGGCTTCGACCTGACGGTGAGCCTCGACGAGCCGGGCACGGCCTACTACGTGGTGCTGGCCGACGGAGCCGCCGCGCCCACCGCCGCCCAGGTGAGGGCCGGAACGGATGCCGCAGGTAGTGCCCCCGTTGCTTCCGGGACGATTGCGGTGGCGATGGCAGCCACGGAATACGACGGGGTGGTGACCGGACTGACGCCACAGACTGACTACGACGTGTACGTGGTGGCCGAAGACGACGCGGCCACGCCGAACCTGCAAGCGAGCGCCACGCTGACGGAGGTGCAGACGACGGCGCCGCCGGCCATCCCGGAGATCATCATCAGCCAGTACGTCGAAGCCAATTCCGGCAGCACGCCCAAAGGCATCGAACTGCTCAATGTGTCCGGAGGCACCATTGACTTCAGCGTCGACAATCTGGTGGTAGAGTTGTTCAGTAATGGCTCCGATAGTAACCCTCAGGTCGTAACCGTAAGCACCGGCACGCTGGCCGACGGTGAAGTGCTGGTGATCGGCACGAGCGACATCGGTACGTACTTGACTAACGAAGGCCTGACCGCCACGTTCATCTTAAATGGGTATTCGTTCAACGGGGATGATGCCTTGCGCGTGACCGTCGGCGGCACCGTGACGGACGTATTTGGTACTGTCGGAAGCGACCCGGGATCGAGCTGGTCAGGGAGCGGTGTGAGCACAGCTAACCAGAACATCCAGCTTCTTACGACGATCACCGCCGGCAACCCGACGGGCTTCACCGACCCGAGCACGCGATTCGAGACGGTGAGTACAGATCCGAGCGGCGCGGGCGGTCTGCAGGGCTTCGGCCTGGCTCCCGGCGCGGGCGGTCCCATCGCTCCCACCGTCAGCCTTTCGGTTGCCCCCGCCTCGATCGACGAGGCCGGCGGCAGCGTGACGGTAACGGCGACGGCCGACGCGGCCGTGGACGGTGACCAGACCGTGAACCTGACGTACGCCGGTACCGCTACGGACGGCGCGGACTACACGTCGGTGGCCGCCGTCACCATCCTCGACGGGGCGACCACCGGCACGGCCGCCGTCGCCGTCACCGACGACAACGACACCGAGGGCGACGAAGTCGTCGAGGTGTCCATCGGCAGCATCACCAGCGCGGGCACGGCCGCCACGGCGGGCGCGGGCACTTCGTTCACCATCACCGACGCCGACGGCTCGTTCGAGAGCATCGTCGAGGCGGTGCTTGCTTCCGAAGCCGCGCTGATCTCGTCGGTTGCCAACGCCGCCACCATCAGTGTGCCCGCCGACGGGGTGGCCGTCTGGTCGCTGAACCTGTTCGACGGCAACGGCACCGACGACGACGACGACAGCAACCCGACCCGCTACGAGCGCTTCGTGATCCGAGAGGGCCCCAGCAACGAGGTCAGCGACTGGGAAGCGTCGCTGCAAGACGTGGCCTTCTTCGACGGCGGCACGCTCGTGCCGGGCACCGTCACGATTGGGGCCGACACGATCAGCTTCGAACCCACCGCCCCCGTGGTGGTGGCCGACGGGCCGGGCTCGGTCGTGACCCTGACGATGTACATCACGCTGGCGACGGACCTGAACGATGGGGCCGACCAGAAGAACTTCCAGTTCGGACTTGACGCCGCCGACGTGACCGTGGCCGACCTCATGCAGAGCTCGCAGTTGGCCTCTTTCCAGATCACTTCGGACGGTGACCAGAACCGGATCGACGTGCAGGCCACGACCCTGACCTTCCTGGACGTTCCCAACGCCGTGATTACCACCAACACCTTCGGCGTGCTGGTGGCCGGTACGGACGCCAACGGCAACGTCGACATCGACTACAGCGCGAGCGTCTCCCTGAACGTGGTCGGCAGCCCCCCCAGCGGCACCGTCACGTTCGGCGGCGGCACGGTGGCGGCGGCCATCGAAGGCGTCGCGTCGTTCGCCGGCATCTCGGTCGATACGGACGGGCAGTACACCCTAGGCGCGACGGAGGGTAGCTTCTCGGCCACTTCGCGGGTCATCACCGCCACCGGCAACGCGTTCTTGCTGTTCGACGACTTCAACCGGGCGGACAGCAACACCCTGGGAATGCCTTCGAGCCAGACGGACGACGTCTACAACGAGAGCGAACTTGGCACCGACGGCACCCGCATCCGGGTGGAGGGCAACCGGTTGGTGATCCGCAACTGCGACCTGAGCGCTACCAACACTTCGTCGGGCGGCACCGGCATGGAGCGCGTCTCTTACGACATGGACTCGCTCTACCCGACCGTCTACGCCAACGCCGACGGGATTTTGGAGTGGCGCTTCAACCTACAGTCTTCACGCACCAATTCAGGCGTTGACGGCGGCACTTACGGCACCGCTTTCGTGCTGGGCAGCACGCGCGTGAACTTCAAGAACACGACGTCCGTGAACCCGGCCCGGGGGTACGCGGTCATCCTAGGAGAGCAGGGCGGAGGTGACTCCCTGCGGTTGGTTAAGTTCTCCAGAGGACTAAATTCCCAGAATCTGACGGGCGTCGTCCAGAACGTGGTGGCTTCCGACCAATTCATTACTGGGCAAGAGAGCCCGTTCTACAGCGTACGCGTCACTTTCGACCCCTGCACGGACGAGTGGAGCATCCAGGCCCGCAACGACGGCACCAGCGGCTTTGCCGACCCGGCTACCATCGACGACACGAACGTGACCCGCTTCACCGCCACCGACGTCACCTACACGGGCCTGAACCTGCGGTACCTCGGGCTGGGCTACAACCACAGTTCTAGTTGCGGCGAATCGGCCGTGTTCGACAACATCTACATTCCGGTGGCGACGGGCCAGCCCACGCAGTACGTGTGGAACGGCTCACAGAGCACCGATTACCAAGTGCCCGCCAACTGGACGCCGGCGCGCACGTGCCCAGCCGAGAACGACGTGCTGGTCTTCAACGGCACCGGCGAGCTACTGGTCGGCAACGTTCCCACCGAGACCATCGGTCGCCTACTGTTGGACGGACAAGCCGTCGTGCGGTTTGAGAGTGCGGACGATACGCTGAGTACCCTGACCATTGGCGGGGGGCTGTCGGTTGACCTTTCGGTGCCTGCCGCCACGAGTCTCCAGTTGGAAAGTGCTGAGGACCTGGTCATTCAACTGAGTGCAAACGCCACCGGGTCCATCGGGGGTAGCGTCAGCGTATCGGCTCCGGCCGGCAGCGCGGCAAACCACCGCCTGTTGGCCGAGGACGCCAACGGCATCATCTTCGAGGCAGGCTCCTTCTTCAGGGCGCTGGAAGGCTTCAACGGCAACGCGTTCGGCAGTTCGGGTACGGAGGCGACGGTCGTCTTCCGCGATCAGGCCACGTACGTCTCCACCGACGGCGGCAACCCGTTCGGTCTGTCTGCGCCTGCTTCGAAGGTGGTTCTGGAGAATCAGTCGACCTTTATCTACCGGCAGGGCGGCGCGTTCCGTCGCCCCTCCATGTCGGGACGCACCTACGGTAACCTGATCATCGACCCGCTCGCCGACGACCCGGGCGACATCGAGGGAAGCACTACGAACCCGCAGGTGACCATCAACGGCAACCTGGAGGTGTTGGCCGGTACGTTCAGCATCGTGCCTACAGGCGGGAACTTGCTGAACATCGACCTGGCAGGAAACCTGTTGGTTAGCCCCGGCGCAACGTTCAACTTCGTGCCCGGCTTGGCAACGTCGTCGTCCCAGATCGGGATGAACAGTACTACCAACACGCAGAACATCGGCGGTGGGGGGACCATCAACCTGAGTGGTTTCGCCACGCTACAGATCGGCGGGGCGGACGTCTTCCTGACCGACGATCTGGATATTCCTAGCCCCCTGGTGAACATCGAGTTGGTGAACTCCAGCTTGGTGCTCGGCAGCTCGAACCTCCGCATGGATGGTACGGTGGCCGGCGCTGATCTGAATGGTTACATTCAAACCAACGGAACGGGGCGATACATCGCGCCGCTCAGATTAAGCACCGCAGACTTGCCCATCGGTGACGCCTCGACCTATGCGCCCGTTCAGGTATCAGACGATTGTGCCGGTGCGTGTGACGGTGATCTGGTGGCCGGACGGGTGGAGTTCGGGGCGAGAACCAGCCCCAACGTCAGCGTCAATCCGCTCACGGTCGACGTGGTGGCCAAAACCTGGGAGATCGAACTGGTGGGGGGGAGTCAGAAGCAGATCACCGTGAATCCGCAGTGGAACGAGAGCGACCAGAACCCCACGCCCAACACGCCGAACGTGGTGTCGCTGGTCTACGGCGAGGCCACCGATACGGAGTGGACACAAGGTGGAACGACAAACGCAACGGACGAACTGGACGGCAACTGGTCTGTCGGCTTCAACGTGCCGGAGCTTGATCCCGCCTCTGTCGATACCCGCTACCTGTTTGCCGTCGGGGTGGGTGCCACCAACCCTCTGCCCGTCGAGCTGCTCACCTTCACCGGCGAGGCGCGGGCGCGCGTGGCGACGTTGCGCTGGACGACGGTGTCCGAGACCAACAACGCGGGCTTCGCCGTGGAGCGCTCGGCCGACGGACGCACCTGGTCCGACATCGGCTACGTGGCGGGCGCAGGCACGGCCACCGAAACGCGGGACTACCTCTACGCCGACGACGCCTTCCGGGGCGCGGCCTACTACCGCCTGCGCCAGGAGGACTTCGACGGGGCCACGGCCCTGAGCGAGGTGATCTACCTGCGCGACGGCACGGCCGGCTGGCACGTGCGCCCCAACCCATCGGCGGCGGGCCAGACGGTGCGCTTTTTGCCCGAGGGCATCACCACGGGTGCCGAGCGCTTCGAGCTGGTGGCCCCCGACGGCCGCACGGTGGGCGCGGGCACCGGCACGCCCGAGTCGCTGACGCGCGGCTTGAACC
>JBARYS010000233.1:0-2188 GCA_049648155.1 Catalinimonas sp.
TCCCGGTAACCACGACTGGGCGCAGGGGCGGCGGCTCGGCTACCAGCACTTGCTTAACCAAGAGAAGTTTCTGGAGAGCGAGGCCGACAGCCTGGGCGACTTCTTCCTGCCGAGCGGCGGCTGTCCCGGCCCCGTGGAGGTGCCCCTGAGCGATGAGCTGACGCTGCTGATCATCGACTCACAGTGGTGGCTGCACAAGTGGGAGAAGCCCGGCGAAGAATCCGACTGCGACGCCAAGGACGCGCTGATGCTGATGGACCTGACCGAGGAGGCCGTGCGCCGCAACCGCGACCGCAAGGTGTTGGTCGTGACGCACCACCCGATGTACAGCTACGGACCGCACGGGGGCACCTACACGCTGCGGCAGCACCTTTTTCCACTCACCGAGGTCAACCCCAAGCTCTGGATACCCTTCCCGGTGCTGGGCTCACTCTACCCGCTGGGGCGGTCGGTCCTGGGAAACGTGCAGGACATTCCACACCCCCGCTACCGGGCGCTGCGGAGCAACCTGACGGGCATCTTCCGGCAGCATCCGCACCTGGTGCACGCGGCGGGCCACGAGCACACGCTGCAACACGTGGTGCGCGACAGTGTGCACTACGTCGTCAGTGGGTCGGGCTGCAAAAGCTCGCCGGTGCGTTACGGACGCGGCGCGCGGTTTGCCGACGCGCGGCGGGGCTTCGCTAAGCTGCTCTACCACTACGGCGGCGACGTGGACCTGGAGTTCTGGGTGCCCACGCCCAACGTCGGCCCCGCCCCCGCTCCGACCGTCGAGCGCGTCTACCAGACGCAGTTGATGCACGCCCCGCACGACTGGGAGCCCGAGCCGTCTGCGCCCTCTGCGTTCGACGCGGCGGCGCTGGTCGACAGCAGCGTCACGATGGCCGCCTCCGGGCAGTACCGGGGCGGGGCGCTGCGGCGCTTCTTCTTAGGCGAGAACTACCGCCGCACGTGGCGCACGCCCATCACCGTGCCCACGTTCGACATCGGCACCGCCGCCGGGGGACTCACCGTCGGGAAGAAGGGTGGTGGCCAGCAGACCCGCTCGCTGCGGCTGGTCGACACCGCCGGGGCCGACTGGGTGCTGCGCTCGGTCGAGAAGTACCCCGACAAGGCGCTGCCACAGGAGCTGCGCGGCACCCTTGCCGCCGACGCCGTGCAGGACCAGATCTCGGCGGCGCACCCCTACGGCGCGCTGGTGGTGCCCCCGCTGGCGGCGGCGGCGGGCCTCTACCACACCAACCCGAAGATCGTCTACGTGCCCAATGACCCGCGCTTCGGCAAGTACGTCGAGGTGCTACGGGGCCGCCTGGCGCTGTTAGAAGAGCGCCCCACCGAAGAGCACCGGGAGCCCAGCATGGGCGCGGCCGAGGACTACGACAGCACGCCCAAGGTGGTGGAAAACCTGCGCGAAGACAACGACGACGAGGTGGACCAACTGTTCGTGCTGCGCAACCGTTTGTTCGACCTGGTGATCGGCGACTGGGACCGCCACGACGACCAGTGGCGCTGGGCGCAGTTCGACAAGGAAGGGGAGAAGGGCCACGTGTACCGCCCCGTGCCGCGCGACCGCGACCAGGCGCTGTTCGTCAACGAGGGGGTGCTGCCCAAAATCGCCAGCCGCAAGTGGGCGTTGCCCAAGATTCAGGGCTTCGACGAGCGCGTGCGCGACGTGGCCGGCTTTAACTTCAACGCCCGGCACTTTGACCGCACCTTCCTGACCGAGCCGTCGCTCGACGACTGGCTGGCAACGGCCGACACGCTGCAACGCTGCCTGACCGACTCGGTGATCGACGCCGCCGTGCGCGCTTGGCCGCCCGAGGTGTACGAGCTGAACGGTGCTCAGGTAGCCGCCAAGCTCAAAGCCCGCCGCAACGACCTGCCCGAGCAGGCCCGCCGTTACTACCGCTTCTTGGCGCGCGCCGTGACGGTGACGGGCAGCGACAAGCACGAAGAGTTTTTAGTGGAGCGCCTCAGCGACGAGGCGACGCGCGTGCGGGTGTGGAAGATCAAGAAGGACGGCGAGCGCAAGCAGAAGCTCTACGACCGTACTTTCCGCACCGGCGAGACGGAGGAGGTCCGCTTGTACGGCCTCGGCGGCGAGGACCGCTTCCGCGTGGAGGGCGAGGTGCGGCGCGGCCCGCGCGTGCGCATCGTGGGCGGCACCGGCGAGGACCGGATCGTGGAC
>JBARYS010000234.1:0-4639 GCA_049648155.1 Catalinimonas sp.
GCGTGAGGCCACCCGTGCGCAGCAGCGCGGCCGAGTGGCCGAACCAGGTAACGTCGGTTTCGTCGGCCGAGAGCGGCGGCAGGTGGGGCGTCTGCCGGGGCACCCGGCCCACGGGCACCCGCCCGGCGCGGTCGAGGAGAAACTTCTTCAGCACCCGGGGCACGTCGCGGCCGGCCGGTGCCATGCGGGTCTGGGAGGCGTTGCGGAACTGCCCGTCGCGGTACTGCGGCGAGCGTTCGATGCGGAGAAGGCGGTCGCCCTGGGCACGGGCCCCGAAGGCGGGACGTACACGGCGATAAGTGAAGGCGGCCGCGCCGAGGGCGGCGGCACCAAGCAGAGTGGGGAGTAGACGGCGGTTCATGGCCGTTACCTACGGCGGCGCACCCGGGCGGGTTGAACGCGCGGTGCCGGGGCGGTCCGCTACTCCTACTCGGCGCCCTCCTTGAGGCGCTCGGCGTTGTCGGCCACGCGAAGCTGTTCGATGAAGTCGCCGATGGAGCCGTCCATTACGGCCGAAAGGTTGTGCGTCGTGTAGCCGATGCGGTGGTCAGTCACGCGGCTCTGCGGGTAGTTGTAGGTGCGAATCTTGTCCGAGCGGTCGCCGCGCCCGATCATCGCCTTACGCTGCGTGCCGAGCTCTTCCTGCTGCTTGGCCATCTCGATGTCGTAGAGCCGCGAGCGGAGTACCTTTAATGCCTTCTCCTTGTTTTTGATCTGCGATTTTTCGTCTTGGCACTGCACGATGGTGTTCGTCGGCAGGTGCGTGAGGCGCACGGCCGAATAGGTGGTGTTGACCGACTGCCCGCCCGGCCCCGACGAGCAGCAGGTGTCGACGCGAATCTCGTTCATGTTGATCTGCACGTCCACGTCTTCGACCTCCGGCAGCACCGCCACGCTGGCCGCCGACGTGTGGATGCGCCCCTGCGTCTCGGTGGCGGGCACGCGCTGCACGCGATGTACGCCCGACTCCCACTTGAGCTGACCGTAGACGTCCTGCCCCGACACGCCGAGGATAATCTCTTTGTAGCCGCCCGAGGTGCCTTCGGTGTAATCGATCACCTCCATGCGCCACTTCTGCTCCTCGGCAAAGCGCTGGTAAAGGCGATGGAGGTCACCGGCGAAGATGGCCGCCTCGTCGCCACCGGCCCCGGCACGGATCTCCATGATCACGTCACGGCTGTCGTTCGGGTCTTTCGGAATCAGCAGCGCCTTCAGGTTCTCCTCTTGCTCGGCACGGAGGGTCTGAAGGTCTTCCAGCTCTTCCTTAGCCATCTCCCGAAACTCGGGATCCTTCTCGGTGGCGAGCAGTTGCTTCGAGCTCTCGATGTTGTCGAGCGTCAGGCGGTGCTCCATGTATACGACCACGATCTTTTCGAGGTCTTTGTACTCCTTGCTGAGCTGCGAATACCGCTTGGGGTCGGTCATCACGTTGGGCTGCACCATTTGCTCGCCCACCTCCTGAAAACGCTCCCGTATGGCTTCTAACTTGTCGATCATGCGCTGGAAAAATAAGCCGTGAAGGTACGAAACTGCTCACTGCGCACACGCCGGGCGCACTTCTTCCAAAAACCTGTCGTCGTAGGTCCAGCGCCGATTCTGCAGCACCGCGCACCCTCCACCCCCTTACCTTAGTCACCATCTATCTGCTTCACGCTCTGGCTCTTGTCTGATTCTGCTTTCATGAAAAATCTACGCTTGTCCGTCGGCACCAAGATCGTGGCCGGCTTTACCGTCCTGATCGTCTCGTTCAGCTTGTTCGGCGGCTGGAACATCTGGCAACTGAACAAAAATGCGCAGGTCGTGGCCCGCAACGGCGAGGTGATCAGCCCCTCGCTGGCCGCCCTGAACGAGCTCGAACTGATGATCGTCCGCTCGAAGATGCTGGTCACCAACTGGGTGTATCTGCAGATGAACGAAGACGACAAGAAGGAGCTACGCCAACTGCACCAGACCGAATACCCAACCCTGAAGGCGCGCCTCGGCCGCCTTTCGGAAGCGTGGAACGACAAAGCCCAAGCCGCCGGCCTCGACTCGCTGCTGGACGACTACGAGATTCTGCTGGCCGAGCAACAGAAAGTGATGCAGGCGCTGGTGTCGTTCGACGACTACGCCGACCCCGTCAAAAAGACTTTCGAGGGCGAGGCCCGCATCGAGGACGAGGTGCTGCCCCGCACGGCGGCGCTCCTCGGCCGCCTCGACGGCCTGATCGACGTTAAGCGTGCCCAGCAAGAGGTCGCCAAGGCCGAAGTGCTGGAGAGCTTCGAGTTGCTGAACCAGGTCATCCTTATCACCAGCCTCACCCTCGGGGTGCTGTTCTTAGCGATTGCTCTGCTCACCGCCCGCTCCATCGTGCGTCCCATCAACCGCCTGCGGGAGGTGATCCGCCGCCTGAGCCGGGGGGAGCTCATCGAGACCAGCGACCACACCTACCGCCAAGACGAGATCGGCGACATGGGCCGGGCCGTCAACCAGCTCTCCGACGGGCTGCGCCAGACGCTCACCTTTGCCGAGGACATCGGCAAAGGCAACCTCGACGCCGACTACCGACCGATGAGCGAAGACGACGTGCTGGGGCAGGCGCTGCTGGAGATGCGCGCCAACCTCAAGCAGGTGGCCGACGACGAGACCCGCCGCAACTGGACCACCGAGGGGATGGCGAAGTTCGGCGAGGTGCTGAGGCAGAACACGAACGACCTCGGCGAGCTGGCCGACGAGATCATCGCCGGCCTGGTGAAGTACACTGACTCGAACCAGGGCCGCCTCTTCATCGTGGACGGGCAAGAAGGCGAGGACGATTACCTCTCGCTACAGGGATGCTACGCCTGGGACCGCAAGAAACATCTCCACCAGCGCATTGAGCTGGGCGAAGGGCTGGCCGGGCAGGCCTGGCAAGAGAACACGACCATCTACCTGACCGACGTGCCCGAGGGCTACGTCTCGATTCGCTCCGGCCTGGGCGACGCCTCTCCTACCTGCGTGCTGATCGTGCCGATGAAGGTCAACGACGCCACCTACGGCGTCATTGAGTTGGCTTCGTTCAAAGTGCTGGAGCCGCACGTGGTGCAGTTCGTCGAGCGCATCGCTACCAGCATCGGCTCGACCGTCTCGTCGGTGCGCGTGAACCAGCGCACCACCGTGCTGCTCGAAGAGTCGCAGATGCTCACCGAACAGATGCGCGCCCAAGAAGAAGAAATGCGCCAGAATATGGAGGAGTTGCAGGCTACCCAGGAGGAGATGCAGCGCTCGCAGAGTGAAGCGCGCGAAAAGGAGCGCCTGTTCGACGGCAACTACGGCATGATGGAGACCGACACGACGGGGATGATCCACGCGTGCAATGCCCGCATGGCCGATCTGCTCGGCTACACGTCCGCCGACGTCCGTAACCAGCCCCTGAGCCGGTTTCTGGCCGCCGCCGACGCCGCCCTGCAACACCTCGGCCGGAGTGAGCAGTGGTCGGGAACGACCGCGCTGCGCCACGGCAACGGGCACCAAGAGCCTCACTACGTGGCGGCCGCGCGCCTGGACCAACGTTCAGGACACGGTGGTCGCTACCTTTTCACGGTGACGCCCGCAGTGGCTCCCGCCGAGATCGGAAAGTAGGGCGGCACGCGCGGCCGCGTGCGGCGCGTAAGTTTGAGGATGCGCGCCCTCCTTGCCGGACTTCTCCGCTTCGCCGTCTGGGCGGTTCCACTCGCCCCGGCGGCGGCACAGAACCCCATCAGCCCGCCCGGCGTCTACGTGGCCGACCCCTCGGCGCGCGTCTGGGACGATCGGCTCTACCTCTACGGCTCGACCGACGAGGCGTGCGCCGATTGGTGCAGTTGGCACTACGACGTGCTCTACACCGACGACCTGCGGACGTGGCGCGTGACCGAAGACGTGTTCCGCACCCGTGGCCCCAACGACCAGGTGCTTTATAACGACGTCCGCCTCTTCGCGCCCGACGTGGCGCGGCACGACGGCAAGTACTACCTCTACTACTGCCAGCCGAACGCCGACGCCGAGGGGGTCGCGGTCGGCACCTCGCCGCTGGGGCCGTTCCGCGGCGGCACGGCGCTCGACCTGGGCGAACACTCCGAGATCGACCCGGCGGTATTCGTCGACGACGACGGCACGACCTATTACCTCTGGGGGCAGTTCAGCCTGAAGATGGCCCGCCTCCGCCCCGACCACCGGGGGATCGACCCGAGCACACTCCGCACGGACATCATCACAGAGGCCGATCACTACTTTCACGAGGGTGCTTACCTGACCAAACGAAACGGTGTCTACTACCTGATCTACGCCGACATCAGCCGCGAGGGCAAACCGACCTGCCTGGGCTACGCGACGAGCGACGCGCCGTTCGGCCCCTATACCTACCGGGGCGTGATCGTCGACAACGACGGCTGCAACCCAAACAATTGGAACAACCACGGCTCCATCGCCTCGTTCGGCGAGCGGTGGTACGTGTTCTACCACCGCTCCACGCACGGCTGCCTGACCATGCGCAAGGCGTGCGTGGAGCCGATTACCTTCCGCGCCGACGGCTCGATTCCGGAGGTCGAGATGACGACCCAGGGGGCCGCCCCGCCCCTCAACGCCCGCGATACCCTCGCGGCGGCGCGCGCTTGCCTGCTACAGGGACACGGCCGCGTGG
>JBARYS010000235.1:0-16600 GCA_049648155.1 Catalinimonas sp.
CAGGAAGTACGTACTGATCGTCTTGTAGTACTGCGTATAGTATTCGACGCCGGCGTCGTCGATCAGCAGGGTGAAAAAGATAACGACCACGCCCGTAAGGCACGCCGTCAGCAGCGAAAGCAGCTCCTTCACACGCGACTTACGGATCACGTCGACGTAGCTGCCCCAGAAGGCAAACAGCAACACCCAGAAGGTAGCAATGACCACCGCACTGCCGATCAGCGAGAAGGAGATGCTCTGCCGAAATTCGTTGAGAATCTGCGTACGCAGAATAAAGAATGATATCCACGCCACGAAGGCCGCCAGGAAGTCGGCCGCGATGTATTGCAGCGTAACGGCGGCTTTTTTCATGACTTAGCGGTGGATAAGACGTACGTCGTCCAAGTGCACGAAGCCCTGGGTGCCCTCGGGCACCTCCGCCCGGAACAAAACCTGGTGTAGGCGCCCCCGCGAAAAGAACACCTCGGTTTCGAGGTTGACGTACACCTTCTGCCAGTCGTCGCTGCGAAAGAGCGACAGCTCGAAGAGCGGCGTCGACTCGCCGCCCTGCGTGCTCAGTAGCCCTACCTGCAAGATGACGTTCGAACGGTAGGTGATCTCCAGGTAGACCGGACGGCCGTCCTCCGGCAGCGCCTTCGGTGCACCGCTGAGCAGCTCTATCCTCTCATCGTCGAGCCCGGGAGTCTCCGCCGCGCCGTACCACGCGCCGCCGCCACCGGGGCCGTCGTGCGCTACCCGCCGCCAGGTGCCGGTGTGTTCGTCCGACGGCCTCAGCCCCACGTCGGCGGCCTCTTCGAAATCGTCCTCGAACGGCAGTGAGCCCCTCAGGTCGGGCAGATAGCGTAGCGTCGGCCGGTACCGCACCGTGTCGACCGAGGGGTCGATCCGGACCGTATCGGCGGCATAAAACGGGTAAGCAAGGCGCGCACCGCGCTGGCCGTCGACGTAGATGCCGGGGCGCACCAGCACGAAGGGCACCTCGGCGGGCAGTACGGGCACCACGGCGGGCAGCGGGAACGTGCCCATGTAGCCGCCGTCGGGCGTGAACATCCAGGCGTCGTCGGCTTGGTTGGCGGCCGTGCGGGCGGTGGTCTGAAAGGGTGACAAGTCGACGAGGGCCGGCGGCGGCTCGGCGGGGTCGAGAACGTCGCACGCGGCGAAGAGCAGCCATCCGCACGCGGAAAATATCCGCCCCCACGTTCGTATTGCCACGTTTAACATCAAACCACGAAATTAGGAACCGCCGTCAGGAACGTCAAAACCTCCCTATCTTGGCGGTTGTCATGTACGAAAGCCCACAAGATAGCTACCGCCACCGAGGGCTCCGCCGCCACCTGGTCGAAATCCTGCTCGAAAAGGGCGTGACGGACGAGCGCGTGCTGGCGGCCGTGGGGCGGGTGCCGCGCCACGCCTTCTTCGACAGCGCTTTCCTCGAACACGCTTATCAAGACAAAGCCTTCCCCATCGGCGGGGGGCAGACCATCTCGCAGCCTTACACCGTGGCGCGGCAGACCGAGTTGCTGGCTCCCGAACCCGGCGCGCGTGTGCTGGAGATCGGCACCGGCTCCGGCTACCAAGCGTGCGTGCTGGCTGAACTCGGCGCGCGTGTGTACAGCGTCGAGCGCATCGCCGACCTGCACCGGCGCGCCCGCCGGATGCTCACCACCTTGGGATACGCCGCTCACCTGCGGCACGGCGACGGCTCGCTCGGCTGGGCTACCCACGCCCCCTACGACGGCATTCTGGTGACCGCCGCCGCCCCGCGTGTGCCCGACGCCCTCCTCGAACAGCTCCGCGTGGGGGGGCGACTGGTCATTCCGGTGGGCGACCGTTCTCGGCAACAGATGGTGGTGCTGACCAAGAGCGGCCCACGCACGGTGAGCCAACGCACGTTCGGCACCTACAGCTTCGTGCCCCTGCGCGGGCGCGAAGGGTGGCAGGCCGACGAACGCTGAACCCCTTCGGAAGGGAACCATCCCGCGCCGGTTCGTTTTGAAGAGTTTGGTCACGCTCCCCCCTTAAATAGCTCGATGAGGCACGCCCACCCCTCACTACGAACCCTTTTGCTCGCCCAAGTCCTGCTGCTCACGGCGGCAGCCGGGCTGTTGCGCGCGCAACCGATGCGGTGCGGCACGGCCACGCCCCAGGCCCACACGAAGCACGACCGCACTACTCCCCACCCGGCCGGTGCCCCGGCGGCTACCGGCGACGCGGTGTTAAACGACCAGGTGCGCGTGATTCCGGTGGTGTTTCACGTGATCCACGCCGGCGGAGAGGAGAACATTTCGTACGCGCAGATTGAAGACGGCCTCCGGGCGCTCAACGAAGACTACCGCCGCCTGAACGCCGACCAATCCGAGACGCGCGCCGTTTTCCGGCCGGTGGCAAGCGATACGCACGTCGAGTTCCGGCCGGCGCGTATCGATCCGGACGGCAACTGTACCGACGGCGTGGTGCGGGTCTTCTCGCCGCTCACCGACGAGGCCAACATCGACACCGACAATGTAAAGGAGCTCAGCCGCTGGCCCACCGACCGGTACCTGAACGTTTGGGTGGTGAAGCGGCTGTTCGATCCCGACTTACCCAACGCGGAGTATCTGGGCTACGCCGAGTTCCCGGGCGTGGGGCCGCCCGACTTGTTCGGGCTGGTGGTACGCCACGACCAGGTGGGCACCATCGGCACCGGGGCCACCAACCCCTACCGAACACTTACCCACGAGGTGGGGCACTGCCTCAACCTGAAGCACACGTTCGAAGGCGGCTGCAACCTCGGCGACGGAGTGGACGACACCCCGCCCAGCCGCCTTCCTACGTACGGATGCGATGCCTCGCAGAATACGTGCGCCGACGACACCCCCGACCGGCCGGACCAGATCGAGAACTACATGAGCTACGATCTATGCCAGAACATGTTCACCGAAGGGCAGCGGCTGCGTATCCAAGAAGCACTCAACAACCCCGCCTTTCGGCTGAACAACCTCTGGCAAGCCGGCAACCGCGCGGCAACCGGCACTGACGACGGCCACACGGCCCAGACCTGCCAGGTGAAGATCGACTTCGCGGCCCCCACCCTGATGCGCCCTACCGTCTGCGTCGGCACGGCCGTGCAGTACGCCGAGTATGTCTACAACGCCGACCCCGACCGGGTGCAGAGTTGGCGGTGGTCGTTTCCCGGCGGTACGCCCGGCACGGCCACCACGCGCGTGCCGCCGCCGGTGGTGTACACCGCGCCCGGCCGTTGGGCCACGACGCTGACCGTGACCACGCCGGAGGGGGAAGTGAGCCTGACGCGCTCCGACCTGATCGACGTGCAGCCCGCCCGGGCAGCGCTGGCGGCCTTCTACACCGAAAGCTTCGAGCGGTCTGACTTCCCCGACAACTCGTCGCAACCCGAGGCCACGTGGGCCGTCGAAAGCCCGGCGTTCTTCTCGTGGCGACGTACCGAAGCCGCCGCCCGCTCCGGCGGGGCGTCGGTGAGCCTACGCAACCAGTTCATGCTGGACGGCACGGTGAGCGACCTCTTCATGCCGTCCGTCGACCTGACTCCTCTTGGAAGCACGCCGCACCTCGTGTTCAGTTGGGCTTACGCCCGCCGCATCCTCAACAACAACGACCGCCTGGCCGTCGAACTGTCGCTCGACTGCGGGCAGACGTGGCAGCCCCTTTGGTCGGCGGTAGGGCGGGACCTGAGCACCGTGGGCGAACGCACGTTCGGCGGGCTGTTCGTGCCCACCGCAGCGGAGTGGCGCTCGGATACCCTGCCGCTGCCCGCCGCCGTGGTGGGCGACGGCCGGAACGTACGCTTCCGCTTCCGGGCCACCAGCCGGGGCGGCAACGCCCTCTACCTCGACGACGTGTCGGTGGGCGACCTGATCACTTCGAGCCCGGAGGCTTACGGGTTCAGTACGCGCCTGCTGGGCAACCCCACTCCACGAGGACAAAACGCGGCATTGGAACTGACAACCGACCGCACGACGCGTTCGGAGATCACGGTCTTCGATGCGCTCGGGCGGATGCGCCTTCAACCGGCGGAGCGGCCGCACGCTCCGGGAACGCACCGGATTCTCCTCACTACGGGGGAGTTGCCGAGTGGCCTCTACCTGATCCGGGTGCGGGCCGCAGGGCGTCTGCAGACGCACCGGCTCATCGTACGGTAGCCACCCACCTGCGTCATTATCTTTCAAACTAAATTTGTGTTATTCCGTTTAGTGTGCTCTTGATTCTTTCGGCATTATGCGCATCTAAATCTCTCTTTCTTCCTCCTTCCTTTCATGAACAAACCCTTACTCCTGCTCTTGTCGACGCTGCTCACCTCATCCATCTGGGCGCAATCTCTGCCGTGCGGCAGCACCGAGGTGATGAGTCAACTGCTTGCCGAACATCCGGAGTTAGCCGAAGGCATTGCACGTAACGAAGCGGAGTGGCAGGCCCATCAGGCCGCCGGCTTCTCGCAGCGCACCACCGACGAGGAGCAGGACGTGAAGATCATTCCCATCGTCTTCCACGTGGTGCACCAATTCGGCCCTGAGAACGTCTCGATGGCGCAGATCGAGGATGCGGTGCGCATCATCAACGAGGACTTCCGCCGCCTGAACAGCGACACGGCCAACTACTCGGCGACTTTCGGCGGGCTTTCGACCGACGGCCGCATGGAGTTCCGCCTGGCGCGCATCGATCCGGACGGCAACTGTACCGACGGCGTGACCCGCCACGTCTCCACGCTCACCCGGGAGGGCGACAACCGGCTGTACGATATCATTAACTGGGACCACGGCCAGTACGTCAACGTCTACGTGGTGTCGAACATCGCCAGCGGGGCCGGGGCTTACGCTTACCGCCCAAACGACGGCGAGCGTTTCAACCACATCGTCTGCCAGGCTTCGCAATTGGGTGGCATCGGGGCCTCGAACGGGGGGAACTTCTCGCGGCGCACCCTGACCCATGAACTGGGGCACTACTTCAACCTGCCCCACACCTGGGGAAACTCCAACACCCCCGGCTCGCAGGATAACTGCGGCATCGACGACGGCGTGGACGACACCCCCACCACGGTCGGGGTCACGGGCCAGAACTGCAACCTGTCGCAGGTCTCCTGCGGCTCGCTCGACAACGTCGAGAACTACATGG
This sequence comes from Catalinimonas sp., assembly GCA_049648155.1. Lineage (GTDB taxonomy): Bacteria > Bacteroidota > Bacteroidia > Cytophagales > Flexibacteraceae > JBARYS01. The sequence continues at coordinate 5,128 of JBARYS010000235.1, forward strand.
ACTACTCCAACTGCGGGCGCATGTTCACGATCGGTCAGGGCGAGCGGATGCAACTCGCCGCCCAGTCGGTGGTCGGGCGGCGGTCGTCGCTCTGGCAGCCTGAAAACCTGATCGCCACCGGCATCGACGACGATTACGTGCCGCAGGTATGTGCGCCCGTAATCAACGACGTTCGCGCCGGCAGCGGGTTGATCTGCAGCGGCCAGGAAATCGAATACGAGGCCGGCTTCTACAACGTGCCGGATTCGCTTACGCAGGAGCTTACCTACCAATGGAGCTTCCCCGGCGCGACGCCGAGCACCTCGACCCTAGCCGAACCAACGGTGAGTTACGAGACCGGCGGCATTTACCCGGCTGAACTCGTGCTGGGATACACCATCGACGGCCAGGTGCTGAACGACACGTTCGAGCTTGAAACGGCCGTAGAGGTGCGCAACCTCGAAGCGGTCGACGTCGTGCCCTACACGCAGGATTTCGAGTCCGTGCAGTTCCCGGCTCGCCCCGGCGACTCGGCCATGAACCAGTGGGAGCTTGGCGGGAACGAACGCCGCACTTGGAGCAGAACCGAAGCGGCCGCCTTCACCGGCGAAGCCTCCGTGTGGGTTAACCTGCGCAGGACCGTCACAACCGACACGCTGATTCTGCAATCATCGATCCTGCAAATGCCCGCCGAAGGTCCCGCTCTGCGACTCTACTACCGCCAAGCGTACCGCCGCTTCAGAGGCAGCAGCGACATCATGCGGGTACGCTTCTCGCGCGACTGCGGGGCCACGTGGTTGACGCGGCAGACCCTCACGGGTAGCCGTTTGGCCACCGCTGAAGAGCCGGCGAGCGGTTCCGACGATACGTTCGTGCCCACCGCCGACGAGTGGAAGCTACATACGGTCGACATCCCAGACCTTTTCCGGGGCGAACCCATCATGTTCCGCTTTGAGCTGATCAGCGACCGGGGCAACGCCATCTATCTCGACGACATTCGTCTGCAGGCGGACGAGCCAGTCTCTATCGAGGCGTTGGAGCAAGCGGCTGACCTGCGCGTGTTCCCGAACCCTTCGGCCGGGGCCGTACGCGTAGCCTATCATCTGTCGGGACCGGAGGTTGCTACACTCGACGTGCTCGACCTGTTGGGTCGGCGGGTCTGGCAGCAGACCGACCGCCCCAAATCGGTGGGTCCGCAGGAGATAGAGATCAAAGGCCTGCCACGCGGCGTGTACATGGTCAGGCTGACCAGCCCGAGCGGGCAGTGGGTTCGTCGTCTGGTCCGTTACTAGGTCGTGTTGAGATGGAGACTGATCTCACGGTTTCGCGCGTCCTTACACATAGTCAAGTCGCTTGCAGCGGGCGATTGCGGGGCCGCCTAGGTAGCGCATCTGCCAACGAAAGCGGCGCAGAACATGGGCAAAAAGCACCGAAAGCATCAGCAGGCTATAGGTCAACACGACCTAATCCGACAGGCGGCCAGGTCTTGAATTACCGATCATTCGAGCCGATTACCCCACGTATCGGTCGGTACGTGGGGTAGTCGGCTCGCCGGGCGACGTTGAGAAGCCGGACGGCCGTCGTTTTTCTTTCCGCCGCCGTAATTAGAAATAGCCGCGCTGAATGCTTTTAAAAGATTTATAGTTCTACAGACCTTCGACAAGCCTTCCTCTTCTACCTAATCTACACCGAGATTAACTCATGCGTAAAGTCTACTCATCTCTCCTTCTCACGCTGTCGCTGTCGATCGGTCTGCGCGCGCAGGAAGTGACCATCTGCGGTACCGACATGTCGGCGCTGCCCAAAAGTGCATTGCCCGTATATCAAACCCCGACCGATGCTCCACTCAACGACGATACTCTCATCATACCGGTCGTCTTTCACGTGTTTCACGAGTTTGGACAGGAGAATGTCAGCCGGGAGCAACTACAGGTGTCACTAGATCTGGTCAACGACTTCTACAACAATCCGGAGGTCGACCAGATCGTAGACGAGTTTCAAGGTATCGTCGGGCAAGCGAACATTGAGTTCCGCATGGCTCGGCTGGACCCGAACGGCAACCCCACAGACGGCGTCACGCGTCACTTTTCGCCCCTAACCGACGGCGAAGAGGCGGCCAGCTCGGCAGGGCTGACGGCTGACCTTCTCAACACGGTGCGATGGAATGCGCAGCGCTACATCAACATCTACGTCGTCAGAAACATCCGCTCTATCGACGGGGGGGGCGTTGTAGCGGGTTACGTCTCGTATCTGGGCGGGCGGCCTGCCCTGGCGGTCTTTCGGGAGCGCTCTCTGTTCGACAACACGCTGGCACACGAACTGGGGCACTACCTGATGCTGCCGCACCCCTGGGGCCGGACGAACAGCCCGGGCCCCGACCGCGGCAACTGTGACACCGACGACGGCATCGACGACACTCCCCTGACGGAGGGTGTATTCCCCATCTCGTCCTGTAACCTGAATCAAACTACTTGCGGCTCGCTCGACAACGTTCAGAACGTGATGGACTACGCCAGGTGTGGCATCATGTTTACCGCCGGGCAGGTGCAGGCCATGCGCGACGGACTGCTCAACACGCCCGACGTCGGTCCCTTCAATACGTTGGTGACGCCCAGCAACCTGGTGGCTACCGGCACCAACAACGGCTACGTGCCGACGGAGGGTGCTCCTATCATCGACGCCTTCCGGACGGATCGCGACGAGATCTGTGCCCCCGAAGGCGTTGGACTGGACGTGTCGGTCTACAACGCGCCTGATTCTACGCTCGAATACAAGTGGATTGTTCCTGGTGCTTCGGTCGATACCATCCTTACGAAAGAAGCGATTCCCTTCTACGAGCAAGCGGGGCTGTTCCCCATCACGCTCATCGTCAGCAACAGCGCGGGCAGCGATACCCTCGTTCAAGAGGCTACCCTCCGCGTCCGTAATCCGCTGATCTACTCCTACGCGATACCCTTCGTGGAGGACTTCGAGACGACGATCTTCAACCGCTCCGAGCAGTACGACTCAAACTGGGTGATCACGACGTCAACCATCGGCTCGCGCACCTGGGAGCTGACCACCGATGCTGCCCTCGATGGCAGTACCTCGCTGGTACTTGACAACCGTCAGATCGTCAACGACATCGAGCACGAGTTGATCTCGCCCGTCATAGACTTCACGATGACTACGGAAACGCCCCTTATCTCTTTCTACGTCGCTTACGCTTCCAACGGCGACGACCTTGATGAGGTGTTCGAGGTGGCAACTTCTGTCAATTGTGGCCGCTCTTGGTCGAGGAGAGCAAGGCTGCGGCCCGGCGATCTGGAATCAGCGCCTGAACAAGTTAGCGGCGTTTTTGTCCCTGCCGACGAAACCCAGTGGAAGCGTCACGAAGTGCGGCTCTCCGGTACAGCCGGTCGGTACGCACAGGTACGCATCTTGGTCGAATCTCAAAGGGGCAACCGGATCTATCTCGACAGTCTGCAAGTCGGCTCCAACCTGGTCACCAGTGTTAACGAGGCCGTTCTGAGCGCTGACCTCAAGGTGTTCCCAAACCCCACGCAAGGTACGGCCGAGGTGAGCTATCGCCTGCCCGCCGCCGACGAGACCACACTCCGGGTGGTCGACGTGCTCGGGCGGACCATCTGGCAGGAGGAGCCGCGCCGCCGAGCGGCCGGCGAGTACCAGACGACGCTGCCCGCCCTGCCGAGTGGTTTCTACCTAGTGCGCTTGCGCACCGCCGACGGTGAGCAGACGCGCCGCCTGGTGGTGCAGTAGTTCGCAACACGCATCTTCACAAAAAGGGCTGCTTCCGACTTCGGAGGCAGCCCTTCTTCGTTAGCGTGGGTCGTCTATTCGGCCCCGTCGCCGCCGTCGAGCAGAAAAGCCTTGATGTAGACGTCCAGGTCGCCGTCGAGCACGTTCTGCACGTCGGAGCGCTCCACGCCGGTGCGAAGGTCTTTGATCATCTTGTAGGGGTGCAGCACGTAATTGCGGATCTGCGAGCCGAAGTCGATGCGCTTCTTGGTCCCCTCGATCTTAGCGCGGGCCTCGTTGCGGCGGTCGATCTCTTGCTGAAACAGCCGCGACTTAAGCAGTTGCATCGCCTTGTCTTTGTTCTGTAGCTGCGAGCGCTCCTGCTGGCACTCCACCACGATGCCCGAAGGTTGGTGACGCAGACGCACGGCGGTCTCGACTTTGTTGACGTTCTGGCCACCCGCACCGCCCGAGCGGAACGTGTCCCACTCGATGTCGGCGGGGTTGATCTCGATCTCGATGCTGTCGTCGACGCGCGGGTAGGCGAACACCGACGCGAACGAGGTGTGGCGGCGGCCACCCGAGTCGAACGGCGAGATACGCACCAGCCGGTGCACGCCGATCTCCGACTTCAGGTAGCCGTAAGCGAAGGGCCCGTCGATTTCCAGCGTCGCCGACTTGATGCCCGCCCCCTCGCCGGGCTGGTAGTTGACCTGCCGCACGGTGAAGTCGTGCCCCTCGCCCCACATGATGTACATGCGCAGCAGCATGTCGGCCCAGTCTTGGCTCTCGGTGCCGCCCGCGCCGGGGTTGATTTCGAGGATGGCCGGTAGCTGGTCCTCTTCGGCGCTGAGCATCTTCTTGAACTCGAGTGCTTCAAGCTGCTTCAACAAACGGCCCTGCTCACGGTCGATCTCCCCCTCGTCGACGTCACCGGCCTCATAGAACTCGTAGAGCGTCTCCAGGTCTTCATACTGGCGCTTCAGGTCGGCGAACGGATCGGTCCAGGCTTTTCTGTTCCTGATGCCCCGCATCACCTGCTCGGCAACCTGGGGGTCGTCCCAGAAGCCCGGCTGAGCGGTTTTCAGCTCTTCGGTGGTAATCTCTTCCAGCTTCTGATCGTAGTCAAAGGTACCCCCTCAAGGCCGAGACACGGGCCTTTAAATCCTTCAGTTGTTCGGTGGTCATGCGTTTGTGATGTGTAGCCGGCTCCAAAGGTCCGCCCCGCCGACCGGACGGACGATTATGACGTAATCCTTTGGAACTCCGGCGCTAATGTCCGACTTTTTAGCTTAACAAAGCCTCTGCCCATGCTTCGCCACTTTTTCTTTCTGCTCGGCGGCGTCGTTATCTGCGCCGCTACGGCTCAAACCGTCGACGTGCCGGTGTCGGTCAGCTACGGCGACCGGATCGAGTTTCCGGTCGAACAGCAGACCACGCGCCCGCCCATTGTGCTGCCTGTCGGCGAGGACGGCGTGGTGTACCTGCTTCAGGCCAAGCGCCCACAAGACCGGTTCTCTTACCGCTGGCAATTTGTTCACTGCGACACGAACCTGCGCGAGCGGTGGCGCGGCGACTACCTGCTGACCAACGATCAGATGGTGCGGGCCTACCACCAGGACCACAAAAACCTTTACCTGCTGTTCACGAAGCAGAACAGCTTCGACCACATCGTCTACCAGGTGAACCTACGCACGGGCGCGGTGGTGGTCAACAACATCTACGCCCTGCTGAATGTCAACTTCGACGACCTCTTCGTCTCGGGCGACGACCTGCTGCTGCAAGGCCTGCTGAACGGCCGTCCGGTGGTGGTGCACCACGATCTGAACAGCCGCCGGTCGCGAGTGCTCTCCTCCATTTACGGCAACAACGCCGAGATTGACGACATCTACGCCGATCCCTACTCCGGGCGGCTGCACGTGACGGTGGCCGGCTACCGCCGCCGGAAGTCGCGCCTGTTCGAGAACATCTACGCCCCCGGCGGCGACCTGATCAGCAGCCGGGAGGTAACCGCTTCTTCGCGCGACCGCAATCTACTCTCGGCCCGGCTGGTGAATCCCAGCCCCGAGCGGCAAATTATGGTCGGTACTTATTCGGACCAGTCGCTCTACTTCCCGCAGGGAACCTTCGTGGTGCGGCGTGACCCCGACGGCGAGACCGAGCCGCTCATGAACGACTTCACAGAGTTCGACAACTTCTTTAACCACCTGAAGCCCAACCGCCGCGAACGCATCCAACGGCGCATTTTTCGCAAGCAGGAGCGTGGTAAGGAGTTTCGTGTGCGCTACCGCTTTCTGGTGCACGACCTAGTGCCTGTGGGCGACGACCATTATCTGTTCGTGGCCGAGGCGTACTACCCGCAGTACCGCTCGGAGGCGTCGGCGACCATCACCGGCTACGGCACCTACCGTGTGTTCGACGGCTTCCGTCACACGCACGTTTTTCTCTGCCTGCTGGATGCCGACGGGCGGCGCATCTGGGACAACAGCCTCGTCACGCCCAAGATGACCTCGTTCGAGCTACAGGAGCTGGCTACGGTGCAAGCCCACGGCGACACGGTGTCGGTGGTGCTGCGCGACGACGACAACGAGGTGAGCGTACACCAGATCGTGAGCGGGAAGCTCGCCGAGACGCCGATGACGCTGGAAGTCCCCCGGGCGCACCTCGGCGACGAGTTTACGAAGACCCGCAGTCTGCACATCCACCCTTGGTACGGCGACCGCTTGCTGGTGTGGGGCGAGCAGCGCGTCGTAAACCGCCGCGTGCTCAACGGGGCTCTCAATCGCGACGTCTACTTCCTGAGCGGCGGCGGCCTGCTTCCCCTCCCCGTGCAGACGCAGGGGGAGTGAACCGGGCGCTCTTGGACGCAAAAAGCCGAGCGGTACGTGGTACCACTCGGCTTTTTGGCGCGCGCTAAAGGCGATCAGTTGCGGTAGAGGGCCGCGTTGATGGCCTCGACCGTGCGGCGGGCGTTCGGCAGGATCTCTTCGATCAGCGTGGGGGCGTATGGCAGCGGCACGTCGCGGTTGGTGATGCGGTACACCGGCGCGTCGAGGTAGTCGAACGCGTAGCGCTGCACGTGGTAGGCCAGCTCGGCCGAGATGCTGCTCAGCGGCCAGGCCTCTTCGACCACCACCATGCGGTTGGTCTTCTTGACCGACTGCACGAGCGTGTCGTAGTCGATGGGGCGGACGCTCATCAGGTCGATCACCTCGCACGAGACGCCCTCTTTCGCCATGGCCTCGCTAGCCTCGAAGGCCACCTTCATCATCTTCCCGAACGAGACCAGCGTCACGTCGCTCCCCTCCTGTTTGACTTTGGCCTTGCCGATGGGCAGCAGGTACTCCTCTTCGGGAACCTCGCCCTTGTCGCCGTACATCAGCTCCGACTCCATAAAAATTACCGGGTCGGGGTCGCGCAGGGCCGTCTTCAACAGCCCTTTGGCGTCGTAGGGGTTCGAGGGGACCACCACCTTCAAGCCGGGCGTGTTAGCGTACCAGTTTTCGAAGTTCTGCGAGTGCTGCGACGAGAGCATACCCGCGTTGCCGGTGGGCCCACGAAAGACGATCGGCACGGAGTACTGCCCGCCCGACATCGACATCATCTTGGCGGCGCTGTTGATGATCTGGTCAATGGCCACCAGCGAGAAGTTGAACGTCATGAACTCGATGATGGGGATCAAGCCGTTCATGGCTGCCCCGATGCCGATGCCGGTGAAGCCCAGTTCCGAGATCGGCGTATCGATCACGCGCTCGGCCCCGAATTCGTCGAGCATGCCCTGACTCACTTTGTAGGCACCGTTGTATTCGGCCACCTCTTCGCCCATCAGGAACATGCGCTCGTCGCGACGCATCTCTTCGGTCATGGCCTCGCGTAGGGCCTCGCGGAATTGAATGGTTCTCATCGTAAGGGTTATGCCCCGCAGCCTTTCGCGGGGGCGGTAAAATTAGTGGGGAAATCTGATTCGGCTTTCGCCTTCCCTCAGACGGAAAAAGCCCACGCTAGTGGGCGTGGGCTTTTGGTAAGTGCCAATGTTGGCCGGGCTTACTGCACGGCCGACTTGAAGGCTCTCGACTCGAAGTACTTCAAGAACCCCAGGTCGTTGATGGCGTAGGCACGCAGCGAAGCGTCGCGCTGGATGGCCTGCCGCAGCATGTCGGCCATGCGCTGCTCGTTGTCTTGGGCGGCGGCCACGATGGCGCTGCCGTAGTAGGCCATGGCCATGTCGGCGTCGGCTTGGATGGCCTCGTCGAAGCTGGCGCGGGCGTTGTTCAGGTCGTCGCCCAGCAGTTGCGCCAAGCCACGGTTGTAGATCACCACGGCGGTGTCGGGGGCGTTGCGCAGGCTGGTTGCGGCCTCGTCGTACATGCCGCCTTTGATCTGCAGGTAGCCCATCATGCCACTAATTTGCTGACGCACCATCGGGTCGGGGTTCATGTTCATGGCCTTTTGCAGGTTCTCCATGGCCATCATGCCTTCGCCTTGCATCGCGTTCATCGTCGCCATGTTGACGTAGACCTGCGGGCTTTCGCCGCGATTCATCGAGATATCGAGCTGCGTCTTGGCCATGCCGAGGTAGCGCTCCATCTCGGCGGCGTCCATCTGCTCGCCGGCCATCTGCAGGTAGACGGCACCCAGGTCGTTGTGCGCCTCGGCGCGGTCGTTCTTACGGATCGACGCTTTGTAGATCGCCTCCCTCTCGCTCAGCACCGGCGTCAGTGTGGCCGAGAAGGCCAGCTCCTCGTCGTTCAGCGTGTCCATGCTCACGGTGCCCATGCGGACGCCGCGCGAGAGCGCCGAAATTTCCGGGATCGACTTCTTCTCCTTCACGGTCAGAATCTCGGTGGTGCCGGTGCGGACCTTAGGGTAGACCGTCCGCAGCATGTAGCGATAAAAGGGCAGTTTGTGCAGTTCATCTTCCTTCTCTTCAAAAGTGCCGCCGCCGCGCACGACATCTTTCACCTGGCTCTTTTGGGCCGAGGTCAGGTAGGTATCGTCTTCAAGGGCCACCATCAGCGAGTCCCAATTCTCGACGATGGCCTTCTGGATGAAGTCGACCGAGTCTGCCATCCCGGCGTAGTCGAAGCGCTTCATCTGGGTGCGGTAGTACTTCTCGATGGCTTGGGCGCGGTCATCGGCGAGGCGCGAGTTGATGCGCTCGGCACCTTCGGGCGAGTGCGTACCGGTGATACTCACCGTGCGGGTCACGTTCTTGTCGGCGATAAAGGCACGCAAAAACTCACCGCGCGACGAGCGGGTCTCCGACGAACGGAGGAAAGAGCTGCCCTGTGGGTAGTAGAACTGAACGTAGGTAGGCTCCAGCTCTTCGTCCGCGTTGTAGTTGTGCGGCGCGTACGAGTAGGCGTAGTAGGGCTGCACCAGCGTCGAGGTGGTGATCACCCCCTCGGCTACCTTCATCGGCTCGGTCGACTTCGACTTGCCGTTCAGGTTGGCGGCCGTGCCGACCACCATCAGGTCGCCGCGGCGCATCTCGGGCTCGTAGGCGAAGGCGAACGTTTCGGAGATTGAGGGCTGCTCGCTCTTGGCGTTGGGGAAGTCAGCCGACTTGAACTCCAACTGGCCGGCTTCAACCTGCTGGTCGCCGTAGTCGTAATTGACGTCCACGGTGTATACCTTGTTCTTCTTGAGCATTTTCACCGGCAGGCGGGCCGACATGTCGAACCGGACGGTGTCGCCGTGTACTTCGAGCGGGGAGGGCGTGACGGTCAGCTCCTGGTCTTTGGCCAGCTTCACCATCTTGTTGAGGGCGCAGCCTGAAGCAGCGAGCGTACCGGCAGCGAGGAGGAGGCTGGTGGTCAGCTTTCGGGTGTTGATCATGGGGTTGGTCTATGTGTGTTAGGCTTAGTGCGAAAGTATCGCCGTAAGATTGGTTTGCAAAACGCGCCTATTTTGACGCGCGCCGAAATTTTGGATAACTTTCCAGAGTCAAACTTTTTTGCTCCCTGGTTATGAAAATCGTCCGATTCCTATTTGATAAGCAAGTCTTCGGAGTTTGTGCTTACCTCGGCGAGAAAATGGGTATCTCCATGTCGAGCGTACGCCTGTCGTTCGTCTACGCTTCGTTTCTGACGCTCGGTTCGCCCGTTCTGCTTTACTTGATCATGGCTTTCTGGCTTAACCTTCGTCGTCACTTACGACGTCGCTACAGTTTTGTTCGGGATATTTAGCACGAGCCGATTGTACTTTACCAATTTTGAGCGACTATCGCTCTTCGGCCCGCAGGCGGCGCGTGGGGTACTTCCCGGACAGCTCTGCGTAGCGCCTAAACCCACCCGCCCAGTACGCCCAGACGATGCTGCCGGGGTAACGGCCGTCCGACGACCGTCCGGTTCTTCGGCCGAAAGTGCCGCGCCGTGCGCTCAGATAGCGGGGAATTTTTTTGTAGAAATCTGCGTGCGCCCGGAGCACGGCCCAAGCGTCGCGGGGCATCCCGTCCGCTAAAAACTTACCGGCCGCCGGGGCGTCCAGCACCATGCGCAAAAGTACTACGGGCAGCACCTCGCGGGCGGGCAGGTTTTTGAGCAACATCAGCAAGCTGTTGCGAAAGTTGAGGAAGGTTTTGCGGGGGTTGCCGCGCGTCAGGGTGCCGCCGCCCACGTGGTAAACGACGCTTTCGCCCTGATAAAAGATGCTCGCACCCAGGCGTTTGAGTCGCCAGCAGAGGTCGATCTCTTCCATGTGCGCGAAGAAACCTTCGTCGAAGCCGCCCGCCGCCCGGAACGCTCCGGCCCGCACGAACATGCACGCGCCGCTGGCCCAAAAAACTTCGGCGACGTCGTCGTACTGTCCCCGGTCGCGCTCCACGGTCTCGAAGATTCGCCCCCGGCAAAAAGGGTAACCTAACCGGTCGAGATGGCCGCCACCCGCCCCGGCGTATTCAAAGTGGTCGCGCCGCTGGTAGTCGAGTAGCTTCGGTTGCACGGCGGCCACGTGGCTGCGCTCGTTGAGGAGATGCAGCACAGGGTCGACCCAGCCCGCCGTCACCTCCACGTCCGAGTTGAGCAAGACGTACAGCGGCGCGTCGATCTGGCGCAGGGCGGCGTTGTAGCCCCCCGCGTAGCCGAGGTTGCGTGGTAGTTGCACCACCTCTACTTCCGGAAACGTCTGTTGCACGTAGGCAACCGAGTCGTCGGTCGAGGCGTTGTCGGCCACCACCACGCGGCACCCGGCACTGTGCGCGACGACGGCCGGCAGGAAGCGTGCCAGCAAGGTGCGGCCGTTCCAGTTGAGAATCACGACGGCCACGTCGCCGCGAACAAGGGGACGTGACAATGCGCTAACCTCCGAAGTTCATGCCGGGCAGGTTGAACATGCCGCCGGCGCGCTGTTGCATCTCCCGCTGGATGGTGGCCTCCATCTCTTGCAGCGCCTGGTTGACGGCCGCCACGATGAGGTCCTGCACCAGGCCGGCGTCTTCGGGGGTGAGCAGTTCCGGCTTCACCTCTAGGCGCGTCACCTGCCGCTTGCCGTTCACCTGCACCTTCACCACGCCCGCGCCCGCCTCGGCGTCGGTGGTGAGCTTGCCCACCTCCTCTTGTATCTCCTGCATCTTGGATTGGGCGTCGCGAAGCTGCCCGAAAAGTTTGTTCATGTCCATCATGGCCGTCACGCTTGGTTGGTCGTACCGCAGTGGGGCAAAGCTACGGAAAAGACGATGGGCTACCGGACGAGCACCAAGGTTCCCTGTTGCTGCACGGCGCGCCCGCTCTCGTCCAGCGCCCGCACGGTGTAGGCG
>JBARYS010000236.1:0-4043 GCA_049648155.1 Catalinimonas sp.
GGATGACGGACGCCGCGCCGCTGGTCACGGTGGTCTGCTTGAGCCACAATCACGCCCGCTTCGTGGCCGAGACGCTGCGCTCGGTGGCGGCGCAGACCTACCCGCACGTGGAGCTGATCGTGGTCGACGACGGCAGCCGCGACGGCTCGCCGGCGGTCATCGAGGCGGCGCTGCGGACGATGCCCTACGCTCACTTTCTACGCTGGCCGGAGCCGGTGGGCAACTGCCGGGCCTTTAACCGGGCGCTCGCCGGGGCACGGGGCAAGTACGTGATCGACCTGGCCGCCGACGACCTGCTGCTGCCCGACCGCGTGGCCCAGCAGGTGGCGCTCTTCGAGACGCTCGACGACGACTGGGCCGTGGTGTATTCCGACGCTTATTTCGTAGACGTTCGCTCGCGGGTGGTGGGTGCGCACACGCCCCGCCCCGCGCCCACCGGCGACGTCTACCGCGCCCTGCTGGGCTCCTTTTTCCTACTCTCGCCCACGGTAATCTACCGCCGGGCGCTGCTCGAACAACTAGGCGGCTACGACGAGACGCTGGCCTACGAGGACTTCGACGTGTTGATGCGGCTGGCGCGCGACTATCGATTTGCGCACCTGCCGGCGGTGACGACCCTGAAGCGCCGCGTGCCGGGGTCGCTCTCCACCCGGTTCTACGCCCGCCGCCGCAACGCCCTGCAACGCTCCACGCTGCGGGTCTGCCGGAAGGTGCACAAGATGAACCGCACGCCCGACGAACACGCCGCCCTCGCCCGGACTGTCCGCTACCACTTGCGCCAGGCCTTTTGGACGGAGAACCACGCGCTGGTGCCTGAGTATGCCGAACTCCTGCGCCACCTGGACGCCCTGGACGCATTCAGCGCGCGCCTGCTGCAAGCCGCCCGCCTCAAGCCGCCCGTCGGCCGGGCGTACGACTGGTACCGCGCGCTGCGCGCCCACCGGCGAGATTTGATCTGGCGGTTGGGGGCGGGTGGTTAACATTTTGGTTTGGGGTTTGGGGTTTGGGGTTTGAGCGTACGGCCCGTTTGGTGCTATTGTCACCCGAGAGAAACGAGGGGTGACAGGGCGTGGTGAGGATTCCGGTGGCTAAACAACCCGGCAATCGGCGACCCGTATTTGAGGAAAACGAAAGATATGCGCAAGGAAGAAGACCAAGTACACCTCAACAACATCAACGACGCCATTCAGGAGGTCCACGGCTACGTGCAGGGCATGGACTACAACGCCTTTGTGCAGGCCGAAGAGACGCGGATGTCGGCCGTGCGGAACCTACAGATGATCGGCGAGGCGGTTACGCTGCTCTCGCCGGAGTTTAAGGAGGGCTTTACCGCCATCGACTTGGAAGTGCTGAGCGGCCTGCGGAACGCCGGCTACAACGCCGAGATGGAGATCGACCCCCACGCGCTCTGGAGCATCATCAACGACGACCTGCCCGTGATCCGCGACCAGATCAACACTGCCTCTGAGCAACTCGACGAAGAAGAGTAGCCCCCGGCTGAAGAAAACGAGCAACGAGCGAGATCGTCCCGGCGGTCTCTCTCGTTTTGTTTTCCGGCCATCGATATTTCGTCCTTCACTTGGCTACAGCAGCGGCATCACGTCGTCCATAAAATCGCGGATGTAAGGGTGTAGGTCCGCCCGGAACGCCTCGGTGTAGTCGGCGGGGCGCACCACGCGGGGACGGCTGTGGAGGGCGTCGAGCCGCAACTCCCCTTCGCCGCGTCCGAACATGAGCAGGTTGAATGAGTCGGTGCCGCCGCCGTGCCCGAACGGGTCGGTCTGAAACCAGGTGCGCGCGCAGCCCATCGTCCGGAGGTCTCTTAAGGTCAGACCGCACTCTTCGCGCACCTTTTGTTCGGCCGACGCCTCGGGAGTCATGCCTCGTTCCATGCGCCCGCCGATGCACCAGAGTTCGTCGCGGGCCGGGGCGTTGTCGCGCACAATCAGCAGCAGGCCACCGTCGTAAGCAATCATGACGTCGTGGCAGGCCAGCACCATCCCCCGATGCGCTTGTTCGTATGGGTGTTGCTCCATCCGTTCGGCCAGCAGGGGTGCGAGCGTCACCGGGCGGCCACCCTCCCGAGCGTAGATTTTCACTTTTAAAAGTCGTTTGATTTGCCCAACCAAAGTACGACGCACGGCGGGCCGACACGACCGGCCGGCGTTCTTCCTGATGCGCTTCTCCCCATACGGCTTGCGCGCTTAGAACGGGATCTATTCCGATTGAAAATACCCGCTAAGCAACGTGAACTACGGGGTCATTAGAAAAAAACCGAGACAAAATAGCGTATTAGAAAACATAAATTTAATACGTCATTACGAGCACAGCGAAACAATCTATAGGATTGCTGTTTCAGTTGAGAACCCTATAGAGGCTGAAAACGCACTACGATCGAGCCTTTATAGGGCTTCTACGGGAAGAGCTTTACAACTCATTTAGTGAAGCTATAGGAGTATCGACCGTAGCGCTGCTGGGGCAACCCTGGGAGGAGTTCTTCACCCTAATCACCCCCACGCCCCCCACCCTGCGCCGCCCTTCCACGGCCTCACGGACATCTTCCGGCTCCCCGCCGGCTCGTGCGTCGTCGCGGGGGAGCGCCGCATCGACACGACGGGCGGCGCGCCGGTGCCGATCTTCAACGACCGGCGACAATTTCAGGGCACGTTGGTGACGCTGCTGTCGCCCACGAAAGCGGCGACGCCCGACGCAGAGTAGGACCGCTCGGCAGAGGCTTCCGCTCCGAGCGACATGGAAGCTTCCTGTACGTTAGCGGCCGGCAGCTCAATCAACGCCGGCCCTTCAAAGCGCGTCACGGTCTCGATGACCAGCGGCATGGGGGTGAAGCTCCCCACAAAGACGGCCAGCGACAGCCAGCCCAGCACCCGCCGCCCGGTTGAGATGGGCGCTTCCTGCACCGCCGGGGGGTGAAATACGCCCAGCACGCGGCCAATCAGAAAGATGAACAGGAGCCAGAACGTGTTGCCCCGTACCGGCAGGAAGAGCACGATCAGGTACTGCACGACGAACACCGTCAGCGCCAGCAGCAGGGTGCGCTGCGCCCCGAGTCGAATGCCCGAGAAGATCAGGTAGAGGTAGCCGAGGTAAAGCCCGTGGTAGAGCCAGAAGTAGTTCGGGTCCGTCTCGACGCGCATGGTCCAGACGGCCCCCAGCCCGGCATAAAAAACGAACAGCCCGAACAATACGGGCGAGATCAGGCTGTGCCGCCGGTGGCCGATCATCCCGTAGAGCACGTGCCCGCCGTCGAGCTGCCCGATGGGAATCAGGTTCAGGGCCGTGAACAGCAGCGCCAGATACCCCGCCATCAAAAAGGGGTAGTGGTACATCTCGTACGGGTTGGGCAGGCGCTCCGGGTCGGCCACGTAGCGCTTGAAAAAGGCGAAGATCAGGTTATTGCCCAGCGCCAAGTTGGTGTACTCGCTCGGCAATGTGATGGGCGTAATCTCCTCACCCCGAGCGCGCTGTTCGGCGTGAAAGTCGAGCACCGCCAACGAGTCGCGCGCCCGCATGCTCTCGTAGCTGTAGGCTCGTTGGGCGTAGTCGGGACCGTACTGCTCGTACTCGGGGTGGATGGTGTAGATGTGCTCGGGCGGCGGCAGGTGCGCGAAGCCCCACCAAATCACCCCAAGCGCCACCACGAAGCCCGCCAGCGGACCAGCCACGCCCACGTCGAAGTACTGCTGCCGCGTCGGGATCATCTGCTTGATGCGAATGAATGCGCCCATCGTCCCGATCATGGTCGGCAGGAAGGGAATGTAGTAGGGCAGCGTGACGGCAATGCGGTAGAAGCGCGCCGTGAAGTAGTGACCGAACTCGTGGCAGGTCAGGATGAGTAGAAACGGCAGCGAGTAATGGAGGCCGCTTCGCAGGTCTACCCAGGCGAGTTTGTCGCCCGCCAGCAGCGAGACGCCGCTGGTCCACTCGGTACCCGCCAGCGTGGTGGTGACCAGCGTCAGCCCGAAGAGCAACAGGTGCAGCCCGTAGCGGCGCAGTCGATCAGGCATCACGCAGCAGTTCAAGCA
>JBARYS010000237.1:0-2310 GCA_049648155.1 Catalinimonas sp.
AGGCCCACCCCGATGTGTTCAACATCCTGCTGCAGGTGCTCGACGACGGCCGCCTGACCGATAACAAGGGGCGCGTGGCCAACTTCAAGAACACGATCATCATCATGACGTCGAACCTGGGGTCGCATCTGATCCAGGCGGGCTTCGACCGGATGCGCGACGTGCTGCCCGAGGGTGCGGACCTTACCGACGCCATGGGCGACACCCGCGACGAGGTGATGGAGTTGCTCCGCCAGAGTCTGCGGCCCGAATTCCTGAACCGCATCGATGAGATCGTGATGTTCCAGCCGCTCTCGCGTAAGGAGCTACGGCGCATCGTCGAACTTCAGTTCCGGCAGATCCAGCAGCGGTTGGCCGAGAGCGGCATCCGCCTGGAGGCCACCGACGACGTGTTCGACAAGCTCGGCGAGTTGGGTTACGACCCGCAGTTCGGCGCGCGGCCACTCAAGCGCATCATGCAACGGATGCTACTCAACGAACTCTCGAAGGAGATCCTCAGCGGCCGCATCACGAAGGACGCCGGGGGCGGCCCCGCCGTGGTGGGCATCACGCTCGACGGCGACGGCAAGCTGGCCTTCATGAACGTGGACCGCGTGGAGCTGTAAGGGCTTCGGCTGGGCCTGAACAAGATAATCCCCGCGTGGTATCGTAACCGCGCGGGGTTTTCTGTGTCACCACGTTTATACATTTCAAGGCGTCGGCAGCCGCGTCGTTCGAAAGCGGAATGGGGACTTGCTTTTCTACATTGCACCTCGTTCACAATGACGCCTAATTGTGGAAGTGCAGACTCTACCGCATTGCAGCATAAGTTCGAAGTCGCTTCTCAACAACTACACCGTTTGGCTAAACAGCGCCGTCTCCGGCCGTTTGCGCCACAGGCGGGCGTCGAGGGCCATGCAGGCGTTCCGCACGAAGGGCTTGCCCCGCTCCGTCAGTTGAATGCTGCGCTCACCGAGGGTGACCAGCCCGTCATCCTCCATCTCGCGGAGGCGCGATGCAGCCGGTTGCAGCACCGCGTCGTCGGCAGTGTTCCAGCGGGTCTCGGCGCGGCACATTAGGTTCAGGATGTGGCGGCGCAGCGTCAGGTCTTCGTCGGTCAGCACGTGGCCCCGGGCGATGGGCAGCTCGCCCGCGCGGACGCTCGCCAGGTAAGGCTCCACCGCCTTATGATTCTGCGCGAAGGCCGTCCAGGCGTCGCCAATGGATGACGCCCCCAGGCCGATCATCAGCTCCGTGGCCGTGGTGGTGTAGCCCATGAAGTTGCGGTGCAGCCCGCCCGCCCGTTGCGCCCGCCGCAGGGCGTCGTCTTCAAGGGCAAAGTGGTCCATGCCGATCTCGCCGTAGCCGCCCGCCTCCAGCAGCGCCTTACCCGTCTCGTAGAGCCGGCGCTTGGCCCCGCCTGTCGGCAAGTGGTGCTCGAACGAACGCTGCGCGGGCTTCAGCCAAGGTACGTGCGCGTAGCTGTAAAAGGCGATGCGCTCCGGCCGCAGCGCCAGGGTCCGCTCGATGGTGCGCCGCACGGTGGTGCACGTCTGCTTCGGCAGTCCGTAGATCAGGTCGAAGTTCACCGACGTGTAGCCGATGGCGCGAGCGTGTTGCACCACACGCTCTACCTGCTCGTAACTCTGCCGCCGGTTGATGAGGCGCTGCACCTCGGGGTCGAAGTCCTGCACGCCCAGGCTGAGCCGCCGGAAGCCCAGCGCGTGGAGCGTCCGCAGGTGTGCGTCGGTCGTGTTGGCCGGGTGCGCCTCGAAGCCCAGGTCGGCGCCGTCGGCCAGTTGCCCCCCCTTCAGCAGCCCCGCGATGAGGCGCTGCAACTGCTCGGCGCGGAAGAATGTCGGCGTGCCGCCCCCCAGGTGAATCTCTCGGATCAGCGGGTCCTCGCCCAGAACTTCGCGGTAGAGCGCCCACTCCTGCAGCAGCGCCGTGACGTAGGGTTCCTCCACGCCGTGGTTGACCGTGATGCGCGTGTTGCAGCCGCAGTAGGTGCAGAGGCTCTCGCAGTAGGGCAGGTGAATGTAGAGGCTGACGCCCCGGTCACGCGTCCGCGCGTACGTACGCCGCACGTGCTCGGCCCAGGTCGCGGCGGTGGGCGGCGTATCCCAGTAGGGCACCGTGGGGTAGCTCGTGTAGCGCGGCCCGGGCACGTTGTACTTGCGGATAAGGTCAGTGCCGTCCAGCGTCAGTATTTGACAATTCATAATAGGGTTGTTTGACCGAAGACAGAAGGCAGACGCTGCTTCAAGTCGGCTCATCGGGTTCTTTCAAGGTGTCGTTCCTGCTCTTTCGCGCCGCTGTTCTTAATCGGAG
>JBARYS010000238.1:0-5049 GCA_049648155.1 Catalinimonas sp.
CTGCTACTGCCCTTCGTAACCGGGGTACTGCTCGATCAGGTTGCCCGGAATCTGAATCTCTTGCAAGGGAATTGGGAACACGCGGCGGAACTCCTCCGTGATGCCGACGTCCGCCAGGCGACCGCGCCGCACCAGGGCGAAGAAGCGCAAGCCTTCGGCGTAGAACTCGTACTTGTACTCGTTCAACAGGGCCGTGTCGAACGCTTCCTGGGTGAGCGTCTCGCCCTCGCCGACCGTGATCGGCTCCAGGCCGGCCCGCTCACGAATCACGTTCAGGTCGCCGAGGCCATCTGCAGGTTCGCCCCTCAAGGCCAGCGCCTCGGCGCGGATCAGGTACATCTCGGCCAGCCGCATGATGTAGGCCGGATCGGTCGAGTTGGTGCGGTCATCGTACTTCAGGAAGCGCGCCCGGCTTGCGTTGCTGATCAGCACGCCCCGCGCGTCCGGTCCGAGCGTATCGCCGGGGTAGAAGTATTCAACCAGCGACGGGTCGACCAGCATCTCGGCGCGCCGCCCCAGGAAGTTCGAGAAGCCGCTCTGGTCGTTGTTGTTGAACGACAGCTCAAAGATCGACTCGTTGGTCTGGTCGATGTCGAACACGTCGGCATATTCGTCTTCCAGCGCGTAGTCACCGCTTTCAATCACTTCGGTGGCCTTATCGGCAGCCTGAGCGTACTCCCCACGGTAGAGGTGAACGCGGGCCAACATGCCCTGTACGAAGCCCAGCGAGACACGCGTGGCGTCGTCGGTCGGAGCCAGCACTGCCTCAGCATCCTGAAGGTCCTGGATGATCGCCTGGTAGGTTCCTTCCACCGTATTGCGCGGCAGGAACTTCAGGTTCGCCAGGTCGCCGCCGAGCGATTCGAGCAGCACCGGCACTCCGTAGGGAGAGCTCAGGTCGAAGTGCGCACCCCAGTGGCGCAGCAGGTCGAAGTACGCCAGCGCGCGGATAGCCTTCGCCTCGGCGATCACCTCGGCACGGTCGTCTTCGTCGAACGAGGCGTCGTCGATGGTCGGCACCCTCGCGATGATGACGTTGGCGTTCTCGATCACGGTGTAGATCTGCACCCAAGTGTCGGTGGCGGCGACGTTGAGCGCCGGAATCACCCCGTTGTCCAACTGCTGCCAGTCGAGGAAGAAGCCGTTGTAGATGCCGATGTCCACGTACTGGTCGCTCATCAGCGGCACGTGCAGGCCGTAGTAGTCGTCTTCTTGCACCTCGCTGTAGAGGCCGACGAGCGCCACGCGTGCGCCGTCACCACTGGTAAACAACTGGTCGCGCGTGAGCGATTGTTGAGGTTCGACGTCGAGTACGCCGCAGGCTTGCGTGGCCAGGAGGGCGGCGCAGAGGCTGATATTTTTGATTGTCTTTTGCATGGATCGTCTCTTTTAGAAGCCCAGGTTTACGCCGAAGATGTACGTTCGGGCCTGGCCCAGCGCACCGTAGTCCTCGCCCGAGAAGCGCACGTCTTCACCGTTAGAGCTCACTTCGGGGTCTTGGCCCAGGTAGTTGGTCAACATGAACAGGTTCTGCCCTTGCGCGTAGAAGCGCACGTTGCGGAAGATTCTGGCCCGCTCCAGCAGCTCGCTGGGCAGCGTGTAGCCGAACGTGAGCTGACGCAGGCGCAGGAATGAGCCGTCTTCGAGCCACTGGTCCGAATACTCCTGCCAGTTCTGGTCGAGCTGCGTCACCGAGCCGTCCTCTTCCAGGGCCCACCCCAAGCTGGCGCGGGGGATGTCCGTCTGGTCGCCGGGCTGCTGCCAGCGGCCGTCGACCACGCGCTGCGAGTTGTTGCCGTAGGGCAGGAAGAAGCCGCCGAAGTTGAACGACCAGCCCACCTGCTCGTAGGCGTAACGCGAGTGGTTGAAGATGTCCTGGCCCACCATGAAGTTGAAGAAGGCCGTCAGGTCGAAGTTCTTGTAGGTCAGCGTGTTGGTGATGCCGCCGTAATAGTCGGGCAGGGCGTTGCCCACGATCACGGCGTCGTCGGCGTCGATCGTGCCGTTGCCGTCGGTGTCTTGGAAGATCGAGTTGCCTGTCTGCGGGTCTACGCCCAGGAACTTGATCAGACGGAAGGTGCTGATCGACTCGCCCTCCTTGAGGATGTACTCACCCGACGAGCCGAACACCTCACCGTCGTTGACTAGCTCGGTGATCTCGTTCTGGATGAAGGTGATGTTGAAGTTGGTCGTCCAGCGCAGCGCGCGGTCTATGTTCACCGTGTTCAGCGCCAGCTCCACGCCGGAGTTGCGCATGGCTCCCAGGTTGCGCGTCGCCACGTCGCGCCCCAGGTAAGCGGGCACGCTCGAGGCCAGCAACAGGTCGGTCGTGTTTTTCAGGAAGTAGTCGGCCGTCAGCCCGATCCGTCCGTTGAAGACCGTCACGTCCAGGCCGGCGTTGAACTGCGCGGTGGTTTCCCAGCCGAGGTCGGCATTGCCGAGTTGCGAGACGCTCGCGCCGCCCTGACCCAGGTAAGGGCTAGTGAGGCCGTAGAGCGACCGCGAGGCGAAGTTGCCGATGCCGTCCTGGTTGCCCGTCAGGCCGTAGCTCACGCGCAGCTTCAGGTCGTTCAGCCAGGAGGTCTGCGTCAGGAACTCTTCTTCCGACACGCGCCAGGCCACCGAGCCGGAGGGGAACACACCGTAGCGCCTGTCGCGTCCGAAACGCGAGGAGCCGTCGACACGGGTAGTAACGGTGGCCAGGTAACGGTCGTCGTAGTTGTAGTTCAGGCGGCCGATGTACGACTCCAGCCCCCACTCGGTCTCGGTGCGATCGGTGGTCTCCGACACCGCCGCCAGCGCCAGGTTGCCCAGCACGTCGCCGGGGTAGTCGAACGCCTCGCTCGTGGCAAGGTCGCGGTAGGTACGCTGCTGCGAGTAGCCCAACAGCGCCGAGAGCTGATGGTTGCTGACGCGGTAGTCGTACGTCAGGGTGTTCTCGTTGATCCAGGTGAGCGTGTTGGCGGTGGCGTAGAGGCCCAGGCCGTTCTGTTCGTTGTCGATGGCCTGCTGCGTGAACGAAGGCAGGAACGACTCGTCGACCAGGTTCTGGTAGTCGGCCGACCAAGTGGAGCGGAAGTGCAGGTTCGGCACGACCTCGTAGTCGGCGTAGACCGTCCCCAGCCCGCGAATCGTGCTCGTGGTGCGGCGGTACTCGTCGGTCGCCAGCCGCGGGTTTTCGTAGGCCCACCACGAGTAGTAGCTGAACGGGCTGGCGTAGGTGCCGTCCTCTTCGAACACCGGCATGGTCGGGTCGGCGGCCAGCGCGTTGATCACCACGCCGTAGAGCGAGTTGTCGCCGATGGTGCGGCGCGAAGAGGTGCGGCTCAGCGAGACGTTCGTGCCGACGGTGAGCTTGTCGGTGGCGTCGAAGTCGAGGTTGATGCGGCCGCTGAGGCGCTTGAAGTCCTGCCCCCGTTGGTAGCCGTCCTGCGTGAAGTACGATCCGCCCGTGTAGTAGCGGACGCGGTCGGTGCCGCCCGAAGCGCTCAGCTCGTAGTTGCTGATGGGGGCGTCCTGACGGAAGATTTCGTCGTACCAGTCGGTTTCGACGCGCTCGGGATCCTCCAGGTCGTAGCCCATAATCTCTTCCGAGTAGAAGTTCTCGCCCCAGCCGTCGTTGGCGGCGGCTTCGTCCATCATGTTGACAAACTCGCGGGCGTCCATCATGTCGATCACGTTGGCCGGCTGCGAGATGCCCGTGTAGTAGCCCACGTTGATCTTGGCCTTGCCCTCTTGCCCGCGCTTGGTGGTGATGAGCACCACGCCGTTCGAAGCGCGCGAGCCGTAGATGGCCGCCGCACTGGCATCTTTCAGGATTTCGATGCTCTCGATGTCGCTCGGGTTGATGTCGGCCAGCGAGTTGGCGTTCGAGCCGCCCGTGAAGAGCGCCGAATTATCTTCCGAGATCATCGGGATGCCGTCGATCACGTAGAGGGGTTCGCTGCTGGCCGTGATCGAGGTGGCCCCCCGCACGCTGACGCGCAGCGCCGCCCCCGGTGTGCCCGACGAGGCCGTGATGTTCACCCCCGCCGCGCGGCCCTGCAGGGCGCTCTCGACGCTGGGCACGGGCTGGTCCTTGATCTCCTTGGCCGACACCGACGAGATGGCACTGGTCAGGTTGGCCCGCTGCTGGGTGCCGTAGCCCACCACGACCACCTCCGAGAGCTGTTCGACGTTCTCGGCCATCGTCAGGTCGATGGTGCCGCGGTTGTTGATGTCGACCTCGTACGTGTCGAAGCCGATGAAGCTGAACACCAGCGTCTCGCCGTCGCCGACGTTGAGCTGGTAGCGGCCGTTGACGTCGGCGATCGTGCCTTGGGTCGTGCCTTTGACCGTCACGTTCACGCCGGGCAGCGGCTCGCCGGTGCCGTTCGTTACCCGGCCCTGCACAGAGCGACTCTGCGCCCGGACAACCCCGGAGGCAGTGCACAGCACCAGCAAAATGATTAAGTGTAATCTTCTCTTCATACGGTGAGGATTGGGTTGGTAAAAGATGTAAACTTATCCAAGAAAAGCATGTGATGTTCAACCACATACAAAAATCTAAAATATGAAAACGCCGGCGGCAAAGGTCATCGGCGTGATGTGAAGGCGGCAAAAAACTGCGGATGTCTTTGCTAATTCAATAGATCGCCGTCTTATCCTTTAGTAAAACGTTCGTTGGTGTTTTTGGGCGTGCAATTCGTCTGCTTCGCAACACATTTGCACTATGCAAGGAAGATGTGCTGCGCTGTGTGATTCCGCGCCGGCCCTTGGGGCACGGCGGCGGTGGGGCCGGACGGCGTTTTCCCCCGGTGAGGACAACCGAGGCTGAGGCTCCTTTCTACCTTTGCCCGCCATGCACACCACCGTCTCCCACGATGCCCTCTTTCGCTTCGCCGAAGCCGTTTTTCTGGCGATGAAGTGCCCCGCCGACCACGCCCGCCGCGCCGCCGGGGTGTTGCTGTCGGCCGACCTGCGGGGCGTCGACTCGCACGGGGTGGCTCGGCTGGTGGGCTACGTGCGCCTCTGGGAGGCGGGCCGCGTCAACGCCACGCCCGACGTGCG
>JBARYS010000239.1:0-3683 GCA_049648155.1 Catalinimonas sp.
AGTTTAGGCAGACGTCGTACTTCGCCCTCGTGCGCCGCCGTTTGCGCTTACGGGGCGGCGCGGCGGCGGGGGCATCTGGTGCGGAAGGCGATTCCGACGGAGGCGCATTGTCTTCGGGAGGAGCGGACACCGGCGTAAGCTAAGGTGAAGCGGCGGCGCGGTCAAGGGCGGGGAGGCGATAACCGACGGCTTCTCCCAACGGCCTCGCGGCGGACTCCCAAAGGAAAGCGGAGCACCCACCGGCACCCCGCTCCCTTGTTTTCTGATTGAGCCCAGCCTGATCAGCCGATCCGCAGCGTCTCGCCCTCGGCGGGTGGCACCTCGGAGCAGTCCCAGGGCTGCCATCGGGCCTGGTGCGGGGTGTCTTCGGTGGCGGCGAATGCGGTTTGTGCCGGCCCGAAGGCCAAGGCACCTAACAAGCTTCTCTTAACAAATCTCCTGCGTTTCATACGTGTTTACTTTAAGTCAGGACTTGCGATATCCGGCGGCAACACCCCTCAGAGGTCTCGCTGACGACGACATCACGATGGTGGTGCTGCGGAGGCCGAAGTGATGGCTGCCGGGTTGCCGGGCGGGTCAGATCAGCGGGTAGTAGTGGAAGAACGACTCCGGAACTGCTGACTACTGACTGATCGACTGCGATGGTTGGGTTGGTGAGTTGGTGACCGGTGGACGACACTTCTTACCGCATTCCGTCATATTTTACGACCGTTCGTCCGCCTGACCGGCTGCCGGCATACGCGTTTGGCGACCTTACGGGCCACCCCGTAAACCCCGACCCGATGCTCCGTAACCTGCTGACCGTGGCCCTGCGCAACCTCCGCAAGGAGCGTGGCTATACCCTCCTCAACGTGCTCGGCCTGACGGTGGGCATCACCAGCGCGCTGCTCATCCTGCTCTACGTGACCGACGAACTGAGCTACGACCGCTACCACGACCGCGCCGACCGCATCTACCGCATCAGTACGCACTTCGAGGAGCAGGACGACGAATTCACGTGGCCCTCCGCGCAGGTGATCCTCACCGAAGAGTTGCAGGACAAATACCCCGACGCCGAGCACGTGGTACGGCTCATCAACGTCGGCCGGGAGCTGTTCGCGCACGATGAGCGGGAGTTCTACGAGGAGGATTTTTACTACACCGACCCGGACATCTTCAACGTTTTCTCGTACGAGGTGCCGGCCGGAGATCCGCAGACGGCACTGCGCGAACCCTACACGGCGGTGCTGACGCAGTCGGTGGCGGAGCGCTACTTCGGCGACGCCGATCCGCTGGGCAAGACGCTTCGCAACGGTGAGGACCTCTACACCGTGCGGGCCGTGATGGAGGACGTACCGAAGAATTCGCACTATCGCTTCGACGGGCTGCTGTCGCGGGCGTCGCTGCCGGAGGACTTCGCGCGGAACCGGGGCAACTGGGGCGGCTGGGGCGTGGCCACGTACGTGCTGCTGCGCGAAGGCGTGACGCCGGCGCAGTTCACCGCGCAGTTGCAAAAGGTGAACGACGAGCACGTCAAGCCCATCTTCGAGAACTTCGGCGTGAACATCGAGTACTTCCTCGAACCGCTGCCCGACATCCACCTCCGCTCCGACATTGGTGGCGAAACCGAGGCGAGCGGCGACATTCAGTACGTCTACATCTTCGGTAGCGTGGCACTGATCATGCTGCTGCTGGCCTGCATCAACTACATGAACCTGGCCACGGCCCGCTCGGTGCGCCGGGCGCGCGAGGTAGGCATCCGCAAAACCCTGGGCTCGACGCGCGGCCTGCTGATCGCGCAGTTTCTCAGCGAATCGGTGGTGCTGGCGGTGGTGGCGGCGCTGCTGAGCCTGGCGCTGATAACGTTGCTGATGCCCTTCTTCAACGACCTGAGCGGCAAAGAACTGCGGTTCGTGGACCTGGGGCGGCCCGTGGTGCTGGGTGGGCTGGTGTTGATCCTACTGCTGGTGGGGCTGCTGAGCGGCAGCTATCCGGCGTTCGTGCTGTCGGCCTTCGACCCGGTGCGGACCCTTAAAGGCAGCGGTACGACCGACCGCACGGCCGGCGGAAAGGGGTTGCGACGGGCGCTCGTGGTGGTGCAGTTTGCCGCCTCGGTGGTGCTGCTGGTGAGCACCTGGGTGGTGTACGATCAACTAAACTACTTCCGCGGCAAGGATTTGGGCTACGATCAGGAGCGGCTCATCTACCTGGAGTTGACCGATCAATCGCTGCGCGACAACTATCCCGCTCTGCGGCAGCAACTGCTCAATCTCTCGGGCGTGGCGCAGGTGGCCTCTTCGGGAACGAAGCCCGGCAACGGCATCGGCAAGAACTTGCTCTCGGTCGAATCGGAAACGGAGGGGCGCGTGGACCGTGGCATCAACCTCTACCAGGCTGATTACGACTACATGCAAACGGTGGGCGTACCGCTGGCGCAGGGCCGTTACTTTTCACGCGATTACCCGTCCGACACGCTGGCCGTGCTCGTCAACGAGTCGATGGTGGCGCGGATGGGCTGGCAGGAGCCGCTGGGCCGGAAGATATACACCGGCACCGACGACGACGCGGAGGCGGCCACGGTGGTCGGGGTGATCGGCGATTACCACCAACTGTCGCTCTACGAGGCCATCGAGCCGCTGGCCGTGTTCTTCGGCGACAACAACTACTACGTGCACGTGAAGCTCAACCCCGGCGACCCGACCCCGACGCTGGCGGCCGTCGAGGGAGCGTGGCAGCAGGTCAACCCCGGCCGGCCGTTCAGCTACACGTTCCTGGACCAGGACTTCGAAGAGCAGTTCACCGCCGACCGCAAGCGGGGCGTGGTGTTCGGCACCTTCGCGGGGCTGACGCTGCTGATCGCCGCGTTGGGGCTGCTGGGGCTGGTCTCGTACACCACCGCGCAGCGTACCCGCGAGATCGGCGTCCGCAAGGTGCTGGGTGCCGAGACGAGCGACGTGATCACGCTGATCGCCAAGGACTTCGTAATTCTGATCGGTGTGGCGCTGCTCATCGCCCTGCCGTTGGCCGGATGGCTGTCGCACCGCTGGCTGGAGGACTTCGTCTACCGCACCGATCTGCGCTGGACCACCTTCGCGGCGGCGGCGCTGGTCACCCTGCTGCTGACGTTGATCACCGTGAGCTACCACACGGTGCGGGCGGCCCGCTCGAACCCGGTGCGCGCGCTGCGGGCGGAGTGAGAGACAACAAAAAAGCACTTACCCGGAAAAACCGCGTAAGTGCTTGATTTTCAGGCTCCTCAGGTTGGGCTCGAACCAACGACCCCCTGATTAACAGTCATACCCGACAAGGTTATCGTTACTTCGCGGTGCTACCCCAATGCTCTCTAATAGCTCCTAAAGGCCGATTTCGCTCATCTGTCCTTCGCACTACTTCCCACTATTTCGCGGCAATGTATGCAAATTGTATGCAAATGGATTAGCTTGCATACAAAGCACAAAGGAGATGAAGAAACCCACTTTTGCCGTGATACTCGATACCCGGCGGGCGCTGAAGGACGGCACCTACCCCGTCAAGCTGCGGGCGACTTACGACCGGAAGCAGCGGTACTACCCGACGGCCTGGACCCTGACCGTAGCCGACTACGGCCGCGTGACGGGCGCGAGACCGCGTAAGCCCTGGAAAGACCTTGCCGCTGACTTCGCCGCCCTGGAAGTCAAGGCGCGTGCCGCCGCCGACCTGCTGCC
>JBARYS010000240.1:0-1597 GCA_049648155.1 Catalinimonas sp.
GGCCATTGCTGCGCAGGCCCCCGCCGCCCCGACGCGCGTGGCTACACCCGCGCCCGGTCTGATGTTCAAAGTGCAGATTGGAGCCTTCCGCAACCAGGACCTGAGCGCCTACACGACGCACCCGAACTTCGGCGGAGAGCAGGCCGAAGACGGCACCCGCCGCTACACGCTCGGCGCGTTCAACGACTACTGGCGGGCCGATACGTTTAAAAAATACCTGCGTAAGATGGGCGTCAAAGACGCGTGGGTCGTGGCCTACCGCGACGGGCAGCGCATCGCCATGCGCGACGCCCTCGAAGGGGTCAACAACAAGCCGCTGCTCTCGACCGTGGCCGACGATTAGCCCGCCGAACACCTCCGACAAAAAACGCCTCCGCTCCGGGGGCGTTTTTTATTTTGCAAGGATGGAGAAACGATGGTGCCTTAAACCCACGCCCGACGAGGCTTGCGTGGCGGAGCTCTCGCGGGTGCTCAACATCAGCGAGACGCTGACGGGGCTGCTGGTGCAGCGCGGCGTCCGTACGTTCGAGACGGCACGCGCTTTTTTTCGCCCCTCGCTCGACGACCTGATCGACCCCTTCCTGATGTGCGACATGGAGAAGGCCGTGACGCGCCTCGGCGCGGCCCTCGAACGCGGCGAGCGCATCGTGGTGTACGGCGACTACGACGCCGACGGCACCACCTCGGTGGCGCTGGTGGCGGGCTTCCTGCGGCGCTTTCACCCCGACGTCGACTACTACCTGCCCGACCGCCACCGTGAGGGCTACGGCCTCTCGCGGGTGGGCGTGGACTGGGCCGCCGAGCGGGGCGCGACGCTGATCATCACGCTTGACTGCGGCATCCGGGCCGTCGAGAACGTGGCCTACGCCCGGCGGCGGGGCCTCGACGTGATCGTGTGCGACCACCACGAACCGGGCGAAACACTGCCTGACGCCCTGGCCGTGCTTGACCCGAAGCGCCCGGACTGCGACTACCCCCACGCCGACCTCTCGGGTTGCGGCGTCGGCCTGAAGCTGCTCTGGGCCTACTGCCTCCGCCACAACGTGCCGACCGAGGCGCTGCACCGGGAGCTGGACCTACTGGCCGTGAGCATCGCCGCCGACTTGGTGCCGATGACCGGAGAGAACCGCGTGCTGGTCTACCACGGCCTCAGGCAGCTTGAGCAGAACCCCCGGCCGGGCATCCGGATGCTCTTCGAACGGGCGGGGAAGGTGCCGCTCGAAGACGGCACGTACGAGCTGGACGTAAACGACCTCGTGTTCATCGTTGCGCCGCGACTGAACGCGGCGGGGCGCATGGAGCACGCCCGCCTGGCCGTAGAGCTGCTGCTGGCCGATACACCCGAGGCCGCCCGCCCTGCCGCCGAGAAGCTCGACGACCTGAACCAACGGCGGCGCGCCTACGACCAGCAAAACGCGCAGGAGGCGCTCGACATGATCGCGGAGGTGGTCGAGTTTCGCGACGCCCCCGCCACGGTGCTCTTCCGCGAGGGGTGGCACCCGGGCGTAGCGGGCATCGTGGCCTCGCGCTGCCTCTCGACCCACTACCGCCCCACGGTGATTCTGACGGCCGCCGGCGACGACGCCGAGGGCCGCCC
>JBARYS010000241.1:0-2479 GCA_049648155.1 Catalinimonas sp.
CCCCACGTGCCGCTGACCGTCGCCCCGGCAAACGACGCCACCTCGGAGCGGCGGCTGGTCGACGCCCTCGCCGACGGCCTGCGGCAGGCTTTTGAGCACCACCCGAAGCTCGTGCTGATGGGACAAGACGTGGCCGCATACGGCGGCGTGTTCAAAGTGAGCGAAGGGCTGGTCGAGCGGTTCGGCACCGGGCGCATCCGCAACACGCCCCTCTGCGAGTCGGCCATCCTGGGGGCGGCCCTGGGGCTGTCGGTGCGGGGCTGGAAAGCGGTGGTCGAGATGCAGTTCGCCGACTTTGTCACGTGCGGCTTCAACCAGATCATCAACAACCTGGCGAAGACCCATTACCGCTGGGGGCAGCCTGCCGACGTAGTGGTACGCATGCCCACCGGCGCGGGCGTGGGGGCCGGGCCGTTTCACTCGCAGTCGAACGAAGCTTGGTTTGTCCACACGCCGGGCTTGAAGGTCGTCTACCCTTCGAATCCCCACGATGCCAAGGGGCTGCTGCTGGCGGCCGTCGCCGACCCGAACCCGGTGCTCTTCTTCGAACACAAGCAGCTTTACCGCTCCGTCAGCGGCCCCGTGCCCGACGACTACTACACGCTACCCCTGGGCCGGGCGGCCACCGTGCGGACGGGCGAGGACCTGGCGATCATCACTTACGGCGCGGGGGTGCGCTGGGCCGAAGAGGCAATGGAAGCGTTTCCCGACGCCTCGGCCGAGATCGTCGACCTGCGCACACTCCTCCCTTGGGACCAGGAGGCCGTGGCAGAGGCCGTGCGAAAGACGGGCAAGGTGCTGGTGTTGCACGAGGACTGCCTCACGGGCGGCATCGGCGGCGAACTGGCGGCCTGGGTCGCCGAGCACTGCTTCGAAAGCCTCGACGCGCCGGTGATGCGGGTGGCCTCGCTCGACACACCGGTGCCCTTCGCGGCTCCGCTGGAGGCGAACTTTCTGCCCCGGGAGCGGCTTCTGAAAAAGATCGGCGAGCTACTCGCATACTGATGTCCCTTTTCAATCGACCCTACAACATGAGCGTGTACGTTTTGCGCCGTCTTGCGTGCGCCGGGCTGGTAGGGTTGTGCCTATTTTTACCGTCGGCCTGTCAGCGGGCCACCTGTCCGAGCTACCGCAGCGCGGTGGTCACGGACCCGTCGGACGCGGGTAAGGTGAAGGGCAAACAGCGTCGGCACGACAAGAACGGCCGCATCGTCAAGCGCAACCGCAACCCGTTCCGCGTGCGCTGACCCGTCGTGCAGGCTTCGAAACCGCTCATTATGATCCGTTTGATTCTTCTTTTTGCCCTCGGCTTTCTCCTGACGGCGACCCCCGCCGCCGCGCAGCACGGGGGGGGCGGCTCGGGGGGCACGGAGCGTCCCGGCAGAAAGCCCAAGATGCCAAAGCCCCTGCCGCGCCCGCTGCCGCCGGGGTCGCCGAAGTCGCTTACGGGCCAAGGTAGCCTGAACCGCGCGCAGGAGCGGAAGATCACCATCGACCGGAGCAAAGACCTGCCCGTGAAGGCAAAGAGCCTCTACCAGCAGCAGACCTACTCGCGGGTCAGCACGCGGGAGTATAACTCGCAGCAGAGTGCTGCCTATGAAGGTCGCCTGAAGCAGAAGGACGTGATGGTGGACCGGGAGGGCAAGTCGGCCCAGACGGCAGCCTACCAAGGCCGGATGGAGCGCTCCTCGGTGCGCGTATTACGGCGCAGCAACCGCGACGCGCACCTCTCGATTGCCTACAAGGGCCAGCAGGGTTTGAAGTCGCTCGAAGACCGCCGGAAGTACCACGAGCGCCAGGCCCGCAAGGCCAACCGCCGGGCGCGGCGCAACTACAACCCCCCGCACGAGCGCAAGAAGCCCGAAAAGCCCAAGTACGACAAGTCGGAGCGCTCGATCTGGTACGATTAGCCGAACCACCGACGACTCGCCGCGTTACAGAGGGTATGGAATGGAACGCACTCACCTCGACCGATACCCTCGCCGAACTGACGGCCACCTCGAACGACCGCCCGGTTCTGATCTACAAGCACAGCACCCGCTGCCCCATCAGCGCCGCCGCCCTCGGCCGCATTGAGCACCAGTGGGACGCCGGCGACCCGCCCGCTCTCGACCCTTACTACCTCGACCTGATTGCCCACCGCGACGTGTCGGGGGCCGTAACGGAGACGTACGGCATTCCGCACGAGTCGCCGCAGGCGCTGCTGCTGCACGGCGGCAAGGTCGTCTTCCACTCGTCGCATAGTGCCATCTCACTCGACGAAATCAGCACCAAAGTAAAGGAGCTGGCCTAGGTCATGTTGACCTGGTATCAACATTTCATCAGCGTCACCACGCCGTCCGCCAACCGATACGTCTCGTTGGTTTCCGGGCAGGTGGCACTCCCCGCGTCGTCGAACCGCAACCGATGCCCGGCGCGACTCATCCAACCCACCCGCCGCGCCGGTACCCCGACAACCAACGCGTGGGCGGCTACGTCG
>JBARYS010000242.1:0-5446 GCA_049648155.1 Catalinimonas sp.
ACATCGACGTGGCCGCCTGGCTCGGATCCATTGCCCGCCTGCGGGCGTTGCGACCCGGCGCGCTCTACCTGACACACTGGGGGCGTGTCGAAGACGTGCCCGCTCACCTCGATCAACTGGAGGCACATCTGCACGCCTGGGTGGAGTGGATGCGCGGGCCGTTTGAGCGGGGCACTCCGCCCGAGGAGATCACGCCCGCCTTTACACGCTTTGCCGAAGACCAACTGCGGGCGGCGGGCGTCGCCGACGCGGCCACCCTGGCGCGCTACGAAGCCGCTAACCCCGCCTGGATGAGCGTAGCGGGGCTGCTGCGCTACTGGCGCAAGCGTACGGAGGCGTAGCGCAGCGCTTACCCGCAGAACAGCTCCTTGGTGCGCTCGATCTCGTCTAAGGTGCCGAAGAAGATCAGCACGTCGTGCCTGCCGATGCGCGTGTCGGCGCGGGGGTTGACCTCAAACTCTTCGTGGGCGTTCTTTACGCCGATCACGGTGGCCCCGGTCAGGGCGCGGATGTTAAGCTGCCGCAGCGTCTTGTCTTGATACTCGGGCTTCAGATCGTCGGCGCGAATCTCCTCTAATTTGCGGGGGGCGCTGGACGAGACGCCGGTGAACACGTCGAGCAGTTCGATTACCTCGGGCCGGGTGATGAGGTTGGCCATGTGCAGCCCCCCGATGGCGTCGGGCATGACTACGTGGTTGGCCCCGGCGCGGCGCAGCTTCGAGACCGAGCGTTCGTCCGACGCCCGCGCGATGATCGTGACGCGGTCGTTCATCTCGCGCGCCGTCAGGGTGATGAAGACGTTCTCGGCGTCGCGCGGCAGGGTGGTGATGAGCGCCCGGGCGTGTTCCACGCGGGCGCGCCGCAGCACGTCGTCGTCGGTGGCGTCGTCGGCGATGAAGCGGAACCCCTCGCCCACGCGGTTGCGCTCCTGTTCGAGCATCTCCAGGTCCTGGTCGACGACGATGAAGTCGAAGCCGCCGCGTCGTAGCTCCTCGCTGGCGCGGGCACCGTTCCGCCCGAAGCCGCAGACGATGATGTGGTCCCGCAGGCGGTCGAGTTCCTGTTCCTTGCGCATCTGTTTAAAAATCAGGCGGAGTTTGCCTTCCATCACGTAAGCGGTGAAGATGGAGACGAAGTAGGCGAAAATACTGAAGTTGAAGAGGATGTAGATCGACGTGAAGATCTTGCCGGCGGCGCTGAGTGGCTCGACCTCGGCGTAGCCCACCGTCGAAAGCGTGATCACGGTCATGTAGAAAGCGTCGACGCCGTCGTACTCCTCGATGGTCATAAAGCCCGTCATGCCCGCCCCGATGCTGATCAACACCAGCACGAACGCCTGAAAAAGTCCCCTTAATTCATTCCAGCGCATCGAACGAAGTGACGGTTCAAAGGCAATGTTACGCCTGCCCCTCCGACAAGCACCGCACCCGCGCCCCACCGCCCACGCAAAAGCCGGCTCCCCCGTGGGGAAGCCGGCCTCCTCGACTGCTTCTGTTGCCGAGAACCTGTTTTTATGGCGACTTGCTAGCGGTTGATGGAGAACGCACCGTCGGTGATGGTGCGCTTGGCGCTGCCCTGCACTTCGGCCCCGACGAACTGAAAGGTTCCCTCAATCTTGTTGCTGTCGAACGTAGTGATGCGGACGGTGCCGGACTCACCGAGCGAGTTGAACGTACTGACGTCGTTCGCCGTCGAGCCGGTGGTGAACGCGTACGACGCCGTGCTGATGGCGCTGAAGTTGGTGCCGTCCAGACCGTAGGTGCCGGTGCTGCTGACGTTCATCAGGTTCATCTGGATCGTGCTGCTTAGGCCTTCGGGCGAATTATCGGTCGAGGCGGTGACCACCACGCTCGGCCCCGCCTCGGTGATCTGGGCGAGCACGTTCGCCTCCCAATCGATACCGTCGACCTTAGCCGTCATCGTGCCGTTCAGTTGGGGCGAAGCCGCGTCGTCGTCGTTGCCGCAGGCGGTCAGGAGAAAGAAGGCGGCCAGGAGGGTGGGAAATAGCTTGTACATCTCTGCTTCGGTTTCGGTAGAAATTGGCCACGTACGGCGTTGACTACCGGCAAAGATGGTGAGCGCCGACCCCGAATCTTCTCCCCGTTTTCGAGGAGATTCCTCCTATTTTACGGGGATATATTCGACCCTGCACTGAATTGCCGTCGCCTGAAGCCGATGGGTTGCACTTCGATTGAAGTCGTTCAAAGAAATTCCGCCCACAGAATGCATAAAACTGCAACAGAGTTGTTCGGCAACGAACGGCCGGGGCAGATATCTTTTGGGGCTTCGCTCGTTCTCCCGACGTACACCGCCCCGCGCGTCTGGTCTGGACCGCCCCCAGCGGCGAACCCCCTACCTTTGGTACCATGAAGCTACGTCACTACGCCCCGCTGCTTGTTCTGCTGACGGGGGCCGCCCACGCGCAGTCCTACACGTTGGCTGACTTCTACCGGTACAAACCCACTCTAGAACACCGCACCGACCAGATATTCGACGCGCTGACCGACGCCCAGCGGGTGGGGCAGATGATCGTCCCGGCGGTGGGGCGGCTCGGCAAACCGACCGCGCACGTCGCCAAGCTCATCGGCGAAGGAAAGGTGGGCGGCGTGCTGCTGCTCAACGGTGAGAAGGAGAGCTTCACCGCACTGACCGAAAACCTGAACGACCTGGCCGTACAGAACGGCCACCCGCCGCTGCTCTTCACCGCCGACGCCGAGCCGAGTTTGGTAAACCGCAAGATCAGCGGCACGACAAAGGTGCCCACAACGGCCGCCCTGACCGACACCACCGAGGTGCGCCGCGTGGCCCGGACCATCGCAGCAGACTTAAAGGCCATCGGCGTGATGCAGAACTACGCGCCGGTGCTCGACGTGAGCCCCAACAACGAGGCCATCGGTAACCGCAGCTTCGGCAGCGACCCCGCCCGCGTGGTGGAGATGAATCGCGCCTTCGTCGATGCCACCCAAGCGGCGGGCGTGGCGGCCACCGTGAAGCACTTTCCTGGCCATGGGCTGGTGCGCGGCGATACGCACCACCAGTTGGTGTACATCGACGGTGAGATGCGCGAGGTAGACAACTACCGCCCGCTGATCGAGGCCGGGGCGCTGAGCGTGATGGTGGCACACATCGCGGTGCAGAACGAAGGCACCTACGACACCGACGGCGCGGCCGCCAGCACCTCGCGGCGCATCGTGACCGACCTGCTGAAGGAAGAGCTGGGCTTCCGGGGCGTGATCGTGACCGACGCCATGAACATGGGTGCGGTGAGCAAAGACGCCGACGCCCCCCTGAAGGCCGTACGGGCGGGTTGCGACATGATTTTGATGCCGGTAGACGAGCAGCGGCTGCACGCCTCGGTGCTGCGGGCGATGTCCGACGACGCGGCCCTCCGCGACCAGGTGCACACCTCAGTGCGGAAGATCATCCGTATGAAGCTCTGCCTCGGGCTGATGGAGTAAGGTCTACTCCTCCCAGAGCCGCCCCGACGTCTCCTGGGGCGCGGGCGGAAGCGCCGGTGCCGTCGGCACGTGGGGCGGCACCTCGCGCGGCCAGCAGACGAAGTGCTTCTCGACCACCTGCCCGAAACCCCGCAGGTTGGGCAGGTCCGACGCCTCGACGATGTCGACCACCCCGCCCGCCTTGGTGAGCACCTTGATGCTCGACGCGCTGGGCATGTAAGCGGCGTTGCGCACGCTGCCGTGCGGCACCACGTAGTCGAGTTCGCCGCCGGTGAAGTCCAGCTCCTGCCGCGTTTTTTCGCGCAGTTCGGCGATCAGCTCCGGCGCGAAGGGCTCGTTCGAGAGCCGCACGCGGAAGAGCTGCCGGTCGCGCAGGCTGCGGCTGAGCCACGAGAGCAGCGGGTCGTCGTGCTCGGCCCACACCTTGATACTGGTCCAGAGGTCGTAGTCGTCTAGGCAGGTGAACGCTTCCAAGTACGCCGGCTCGGTGAGCTGCTGCCAGGTCACCTGCTCGCCGAGGAAGCAGCGCAGCGGCGGGCTGGCGAACAGCTTCTCGCCGGTGCCCGACAACTCACGTGCCCGGCGGATCACCTGCACCATCATCTGCTCGGCGGCCACGGTGGCCTTGTGGAGGTAGACCTGCCAGTACATCACGCGGCGGGCGTTCAAAAAGCTCTCGATGGTGTAGATGCCCTTCTCTTCGACCACCAACTCGCCGTTGTGCACGGCCAGCATCTTCAGGATACGGCTCGCGCCGATGCTGCCTTCCAGCACGCCCGTGAAGTAACAGTCGCGCTTGAGATAGTCGAGGCGGTCGACGTCAAGCTGGCTGGAGATCAACTGATGAAAAAAGGGCCGCTCATAGGTGCCGCTGAACATCTGCACGGCTAGGTCGAGCGCCCCGCCGAAGTGCTGGTTCAGGTGATTCATGATGAGCCGCGACACCCGCTCGTGCGGCACGCCCTGCAAGACGCTCCGCTCCAGTACGTGCGAAAACGGCCCGTGGCCCACGTCGTGCAGCAGGATGGCCGCTTGCGCCGCCTCGCGCTCCACGTCCCAGATCAGGGTGCCCTTGCGCCGCAGGTTTTCGAGCGCTTCGCCCATCAGGTGCATCGCCCCCAGCGCGTGGTGAAAGCGCGTGTGCAGCGCGCCGGGGTAAACCAGGTCGGTCAGGCCCAACTGCCGGATTCGCCGCAGCCGCTGCACGTAAGGGTGCTGAATCAGGTCGTACAGCAGGTCGGTCGGGATCGTGATGAAGCCGTAGACTGGGTCGTTGATGATTTTGCGCTTGTTCACCGGCAGTAGGGTGTTTGGCTCAAGAGATTTGTTACAGGCTGATGATCAAGCAGTTAAATGCCGCGCTTGTCATAATTTTCTGATCACTAGGTCGTGTTGACCTATAGCCTGCTGATGCTTTCGGCGCTTTTTACCCATATTCTGCACCGCTTTCGTTGGCCGATACGCAGCCTGGGCGGCCCCGCAGTCGCCCGCCTCAAGCGACTTGACTACGGTTAAAAAGACGCGCGAAAGCATGGAATTATTCTATATGTCAACACGACCTAGTGCGTAGCAGCTCTAAGGTACGACCGCCACGAACGCCGGTTCGGGCACGTCGGCCCCGTGGCCGGTCGGGGTCAGCGCGCCGGAAGCCGGGTCGATGCGAAAGGTGCACACTCGGTCGGACGCTTGATTGGCAACCAGCAGAAAGCGCCCGGTTGGGTCGAGCGCGAAGTCGCGCGGCCACGCGCCGCCGCTCGCCGCGTGGCCCGTCAAGGTAAGGGTGCCCCGCGTCGGGTCGACGGCGTAGGCCACGAGGCTGTCGTGCCCCCGGTTGGAGCCGTACACGAAGCGGCCGTCGGGCGAGACGCGCACCGCCCCACATTGGTTCAGGCCCGAGAATTTCCCGGGCACCGTCGGCAGCGTCTGCACCGCCCGGAACGTGCCCCGCGCCGCGTCGTAGGCGAGCGTGGTCATCAGCGGCTCCAACT
>JBARYS010000243.1:0-3405 GCA_049648155.1 Catalinimonas sp.
GACGTCAACAGCGCGCGGGGCAGCCTGCGCTTCGGGGAGATCGCCGACCCCACGACCGACCGCTGGTACGTGAGCGTCGACAACAGCCTGACCTCGCAGACAAACATTCCGAGCAGCAACATCGACACGTACAGCGAACTCGACAACGGCCAGGCCTTCGAGCCGCGCGAGGACCACAAGGGTAACGTGGCGCGGGCCGCGTTTTACTTTTACACGATGTACCCCACGCAGGCGGGCAGCATCACGGGCGTGGGCACCCTGAATACGTTGTACGAGTGGCACATGGAAGACCCCGTCGACGACCGGGAGCGCGGCCGTAACGACCGCGTCGGTGAGCAGCAGGGCAACTGGAACCCCTACATCTCGGATCCCGCGCTGGTCGCCCGCGCCTGGGGCTTCGAGCCCGCCGAGCCGGAGGTGCCGACGTTCCGCTTCGCCGCGACGGGCCGGACGGTGACCGAGGGCGACGCGGACGTGGTCTACAACGTTACGGTGCGCCTGCTGCCCGCGCCCACCACGGCCGCAACCGTCCGCGTAGAGCTGGACGGGGTGGCCACCACGGCCGACGCCGGCGACTACCAGTTCAGCGCGACCACCCTTCAGTTTGCCGCCGGAGATACCGAGCAGCAGGTGGCCGTCACCGTCGTCGGCGACGACACCGAGGAGTCCACCGAAGTAGTAGCCCTGAAGCTGGCGGAGCCGAGCGATACGCTTCTGCTCGGCACGCCTGCCGCCTGGGCGCTCACCATCCGGGACGACGACGGCACGCCCGCCGTCACCAACACGATTGCGTTTCAGGGTTTTGAGAACAGCGCCGAAGACACCTGGACGATCAGCAGCAAGCAGGGCGCATCCATCGGCGAGGCGGCGCGCACCGGCCAGACCGGACGCCAAGTGCACAACGGCGAGGTAGACCGCTTCGCCGACGTCGACGTGTCGCTCTACGACTCGGTGCGGGTTGTGGTCAGCACGGCTGCCGTGGGCGTCGAGAACGCCGACGCGATGCGCTTCCAGGTGGTGCTGAACGGTCAGACGCCGACGCTCGACCACGTGGTGCTACAGGAGGGAGACCCGAGCGACGAGAACTACAACGTGGCCTGGACCTACGCCGCCGCCGGGCGGGTCAACACCACCACCGACGCGCCGGTGCTCTACCTGGGCGACGGCAACCAAGGGGCCGCCGAGGTCACCATTCACGTGCCCGACGGCACCCGCACGGTGGGGCTGATCGTGAATGGAGATTCGAACAGAGACACTGAGTCCTTTTATTACGACGATGTTCGGCTCGAAGGCAACCTGCTCGTCTCGGCCGCTGATCGCCTGGAAACGCTCGTCAGGGTAGGACCTAACCCCGCCGCCGATCGGCTGTCGATCGAGAGCACCGCGCCGCTGCGGGACGTTCGGGTGTATGACCTCCTGGGTCGCCCCGTCCGGGTGGCGGAAGTGAAGCACCGAATGGGCGTTCGGTTGAAGGTTGCCGATCTTCCCGCCGGCTTGTACGTGGTGCGCTGGAACGACGGCGTACGCACCTACGCCCGCCGTTGGGTCAAGCAGTAGTCAGCATGGTGATTAAGATCGTAATTACCGCTACAAGAGAAGTGGACCAGTGTTCTATAATTATTTTAAAGTTATGATAAACTATAACACCGTGATAATACTTAATCGGCAAGTGCGTTAATGCCTGCAAAGTGATCTTAATGTTGGGTAAGTCGCTCCTCTTTTTGTGTCTCGTGATGGGTATGCTTGCTGCGTGTGGTCCGCAAGACGACGTGCTGACGACCGATCCGGGGGCACGCCTGGGGTACTCGACCGATACGCTTCGCTTCGACACGGTGTTTACCGACGTACGCACGGCCACGCGGCGGCTGCTGATCCGCAATCCGAACGACCGGGCGCTGAACATCGACGTCGTTGAACTGGGGGAGAAGGCCGGACCTTTCCGCATCATCGTGAACGGGCAGCCGGGGCCGGTGGTGCGCGACCTGCGCCTGCGCGGCGGCGATAGCCTTCTGGTGCTGGTGGAAGCCACGCTCGACGTTTCGCGGAGCGACCGGCCCCTGGTGGTGGAAGACGAGTTGCTCGTGGTCAGCAACGGCCGCTCGGACCGTGTGGTGCTCGAAGCGTGGGGGCAAGACGGCGTCTACCTACAGGATTCGCTCGGGTGCAGCGGCGGCGACCTCGTCTGGACCGACGACAAACCCTACGTGCTGTCCGGACTGGTGAACCTGCTGCCGGGCTGCACGCTGCGCGTCGAGCCGGGCACCGAGGTCTACATGCGTGCCGGGGCGGTGCTGCTTGTACAGGGTACGCTCGAAATCCTCGGCACGCCCGAGGCACTAGTCACTTTCACGGGCACACGCGACTTCACGGGAGCCGCCGACAAGGTGCGCTACGAGAACCAGCCCAACCAGTGGGAAGGCATCGTGTTCGTGAACGGCTCGACGGGCAACCGGATCGACTTCGCCGACATCCGCAACGGCAACCGGGGCGTGCAGGTGGGCATCCCCGGCCTCGAAGGCGACGTCGACCTGATCATCTCGAACACGCTGGTGGCCAACATGGCGACGAACACCCTCTGGGCCTTCAACCCGACGTTTCTGACAGCCTACAACAACCTGTTTCTGAACGGCGGCGAGCGCAACGTGGCCGGGCTGCAGGGCGGCACCTACACGTTCATTCACAACACGATGGCCTATACCAACACGCTCGGCTTCGTGCGGCAGGAGCCCTCGGTCGTGTTCACCGACTTCTTCGAAGACCAGGCAGCGCAGGTGGTCTACCAGAGTCCGTTCGATCTACTGATGGTGAGCAACGTCGTGTCGGGCAGCAACGACAACGAACTGCAGATGGCTTTTTCGCTTGAAAATCCGCGCGCGGCCATCGTCCGCAACGTGGTGACCCTGCGCGACACCTCGCTCGTGCCGTTCTTGGGTTGGACCACCGAGAACCGCACGCAGCCACGTGCATTCGATTTTAACGCCCCGGCCGACTTCGACTTTCGCATCGACTCGCTGAACAGCGCTCAGTCGCCGGCGCTGGGGTGGGGCCTGCCGGCGGCGGGCGGGGTGTTTCGGCCGGACGCCGGACGCCACCAAGTCTCCGACGTCGACCTGGCCACCGACTTCCTAGCGGAACCTCGTGACCTGACGCAACCCGACGCGGGAGCCATCGAAGTATCACCCTGAAGACGTCCGGGAACCTATCTGCCCCCACGTGCGTCAGATGATCGTCTGCTTACCTTCACATGACGTTATGTCCACACGGTCTATCCTCGCGCTGATGGGTGGCCCGGCGGTAGTTCCCGCTGAGGTCAATAGCCCCCTGGCCTTCGCCGACTACGCCGCGCGGGCGGGCGTTTCGTTCGACGCCGTGCGCCGGTTGCAGCGCCATCTGGCCCTGTCGAAC
>JBARYS010000244.1:0-5586 GCA_049648155.1 Catalinimonas sp.
CCCGAGCAGAGGTCGACCAGTTGGTGCGTGCCCGCCCGGTCGAGCAGGAGTTGCAGCATCGGCACGGCGGGCCGGTAGACCCGCAGCTTGCCGATGGCGAAGTCGAGAAAGTCGGTCATGCCCGCGCGCACGGCCGCCGGGAACCAGGGCAGGTCTTCGAACTCAAAGCCCCGAAAACGGAGGTACCAGCTCATCGGGCCGCCTCGCCGATCCGTGCGCACAGTTGCGTGAGGTAGCGTACGTCCACCTCGCCGAAGTCGTCGATCCGGTCGCTGTCGACGTCGAGCACCGCGAACACGTCCTCACCCCGGAAGAGGGGCAGCACGATCTCCGAGCGCGACTCGGCGCTACAGGCCACGTGCCCCGGGAAGGCCTCGACGTCGGCCACCACCACGGGCGCGCGGCGGGTGTAGCAAGCGCCGCACACGCCCCGGTCGAAGTGCAGCCGTGTGCAGGCCACCGGCCCCTGGAAGGGTCCCAGCACCAGTTGATTGTCCTTTACCAGGTAGAAACCCACCCAGAAAAAGCCCAGCCCCCCCTTGAGAGCGGCCGACACGTTCGCCAGGTTGGCAATCAGGTCGGGTTCGCCCGTGATCAAGGCGTCGATTTGCGGAAGCAAGCTTTGGTAGCGCGTGGCCCGGTCGGTCCCGGTCACGTATAGTTGTTCGGCCATAGTGCGTGAAAGTCTTTCAAAAAGTCTCGGCGGGCGGGTCGCGCACCCACCACTGCAACCGGTCGTCACCCACGGCAACCTCGCGCCGCAACTGCCCCCGGGGGCGCGGGGCGGGCAGGCCGTCGCCGAACGTCTTGGGGGCAGTGAACACCCGGGCTTCGTCCCAGAGTGCCGCGTCGAAAAATGTCCGCAGTGTCCGCGCGCCGCCCTCTACGAAGAGCGAGGCGACGCCGGCGGCGTGTAGATCCGTCAGCACCTGTTGCACGACCGGCGTACCCTCGCGGAGCGCTACGTACGTTACGCCCGGACGGTCGGCGGGTTGCGGGGCGGTGGTGTAGCAGCGGGTCGGTACCGTGCCGTCAAGCAGGTGCAGAGCGTCCGGCAGTTGCCCCCGCCGGTCGATCACCACGCGCAGCGGTGAAGGCCCCTCCCAGTCGCGGGCCGTGAGCCGGGGGTTGTCGGTCACGGCAGTGCCCGCCCCCACCAGAATGGCGGCCTCTTCGGTACGCCAGCGGTGCACCCACCGGCGCGACAACGCCCCGCTGATCCAGCGCGACGAGCCGTCGGCGCGCGCCAAGTAGCCGTCGGCGGTCTGTGCCCACTTCAGCACTACGTAAGGCCGCTGCTCGGTAATCCGTGTAAAAAACCGGCGGTTGAGTTGGGCGGCGGCCGCTTGCAGCACGCCGGTTACGACCTCGACGCCGCCCGCCCGCAGCCGCGCCAACCCCTGCCCACCCACCAGGGGGTTAGGGTCCACGTTGGCAATCACCACGCGGCGGACGCCCTCGCGCAGCAGCAGATCAGCGCAGGGGGGCGTCTTGCCGTAGTGCGCGCACGGTTCCAGCGTCACGTACACGGTTGCGGTGGGCAGTAGGTCGCGGCGCGTCACCTGGTGCAAGGCCTCCACCTCGGCGTGCGGCCCGCCAAACCGGGCGTGGAACCCCTCGCCGAGCACACGCCCCTCGTGCACGACCACGCAGCCCACCATCGGGTTAGGAGCCACGTGCCCGGCCCCGCGCCGCGCCAACTCCAGCGCACGGCGCATAAAGCGTTCGTCGGCAGATTGGAGGTCAGGATCGGAAGCCGGCGGATGCATCCGGCAAGATTACGGCAATTTCGCCCCGGTGAACAAGGAAACCACTTCGCGAGGGCTTCTGGCGCAGGTCCGTGAGGCGCTGCAACCGCTCTACGACGTGCGCGAGGCGGACGCGCTGGCGTTCCGACTGTTCGAGCACCACTTCGGCTGGGGGCGGGCGACGGTGTTGGCCGACCGCCCCCTCCCCGCTCTGCCTGAGGCCTTCCTCGCGGGGCTGCAACGCCTGCGGTCGGGCGAGCCGTTGCAGTACGTGCTGGGCTACGCCGACTTCGACGGGCTGCGCTTTCGCACCGACGGCCGGGCGCTGATTCCCCGCCCCGAGACCGAAGAGTTGGTCGCGTGGGTTGCGTCCGATCTAGCGGACCGGGTGGCTCCGAAGGTACTTGACGTAGGCACGGGCACGGGGGCCATCGCGATCGCCCTGGCGCGGCGCCTGAGGCAGCCCGAGGTGTTTGGTCTCGACGTTAGCCCGGCGGCCCTAGCGCTGGCACAAGAGAACGCGGCGGCTTTGCACGCTGAAGTCTCTTGGTGGCAGAAGGATATTCTGTCGCTCCCCTCGCTGCCGGAGGTTCGCCCGCTCGATGCCCTGGTCAGCAATCCACCCTACGTACCCGCCGGCGAAGCCGCACAAATGCACACAAACGTGAAGGACCATGAGCCGGCCCTGGCGCTGTTCGTGCCCGACGACGACGCCTTGAAGTTTTATCTGGCCATCGCTCGTTTCGGACGGAGCCACCTGCGGACGGGCGGGCGTCTTTACTTCGAACTGCACGAGCGCTTCGGCCGGGAGGTAGCGGCGTTGCTTCGGGCCGAGGGCTACGGCGACGTGCGCCTACGCGAGGACGGTTTCGGACGTACGCGTATGGTCAGGGCGGTCCGGATCGGCACTGCGCTCGTCTAGTTCTACGCCGACGATGGCCTGGAGAGGTAAGCGCGGGTAGTCTTTGAGAATGACGTGCGTACCGTTGACAGCCCACACCACGCGCTTGACCACGTGCAGAGACTGATCGATGGTGCGGAAGCTGATGGTCGCGGTCTTTTGCAGAATCAGCCCGAAACGGGCGGCCCGCAACAGGAGATACAGGCGGTACTGCTTGAAGAAGTCGCTATGATGTACATCGGCACGCGAAAACATCAAAGGCGGAGTATTCGACATCTGTCGGGTGTGCATGCTTTCTATTTTAAAGTGACCCGATGCAAACACGGCATCTGGATTTGCGGTGATAACTCCGTTAATTCACAGCGAGTTACCAAGCCTCCCCTTTGCCGACGTCAGGAGAAGTACTGGAAAGTACTCTCGGTGGTGAGCTGCGCAGAAGAGCCGTCCAAACACCCCCTAGGTTACGGACAATTTGTCCAGACGCACACAGAATAGTGACGAAGTGACACACCAAAATCCATCAATATGTTGGGGTAGCCGCGCATACGGGTTGGTACATGGTTTGTAAGATAATGAGCACCAACAACTAAAATCCGAAGGCCATGAACCTACTTACCAATAAAGAAATGCTGCGAAACCTCTTGTTCAGCGGCGACCTGCTCAACACCCTGCACGGCGGCACCGCCATGACGTACGCTAAGGTGCAGAAGATGCCCCACGAGATCGTGATCAGCATTTCGGCACCCTCCGTGTTGCCCGAAGCCTTTCACGTGCTGGTAGAACAGAACCGCCTCGTCGTTTATTCGCTCTTGCAGCACACGGCGTCGGAGAACGAACGCACGCGGGCCATCGTGCCGATGTTCCAGCAGGAGTTTCCCCTCTCCGCCCAGGTCGACGCCGAGAGTATCGAAGCCGTTTA
Organism: Catalinimonas sp.; assembly: GCA_049648155.1. Taxonomy (GTDB): domain Bacteria; phylum Bacteroidota; class Bacteroidia; order Cytophagales; family Flexibacteraceae; genus JBARYS01. The sequence goes on from JBARYS010000244.1 coordinate 3,569, forward strand.
CGAGGAAGGACGACTGCGCATCACGCTACCGCTGCAACCCGAGCACCGGCGCACGCAACGTCGCATCGACATCAGACATTTGTAGAGCTTTCAACACAGACGGAAGCCGGACTCTAACACCAGGGTTCGGCTTCTTTGTGTTCAGGGTGTCCGCTCCACATCGAAGTGCTCCAGGTGGTCGGCCACGCGCCGGACGAACATGCCGCCCAGCGCGCCGTCGACCACGCGGTGGTCGTACGAGTGCGAAAGGAACATCTGATGGCGGATGGCGATCACGTCCCCGTCGGGGGTTTCGAGCACGGCGGGCTTCTTACGGATTGCGCCCACGGCCATGATGGCCACCTGCGGCTGCATGATGATCGGCGTGCCCATCACGTTGCCGAACGACCCGACGTTCGAGATCGTGTAGGTGCCGCCCGCGAGCTCGTCGGGGCGCAATTTGTTGGCCCGGGCGCGGCGAGCCAGGTCGTTGACGCGCTTCGCCAGCCCGGTGAGGTTGTACTGGTCGGCGTTGTGGATGACGGGCACGATCAGGTTGCCACTCGGCAGCGCCACGGCCACCCCCACGTTGATCGACTTTTTACGGACAATGCGCGTGCCGTCGACCGACACGTTGATGAGCGGAAACTCTTGGATGGCCCGCACGATGGCCTCCACGAACAGCGGCGTGAAGGTCAGGCTCTCCCCCTCGCGGGCCTTGAACGTCTCCTTGTGTCGGTTGCGCCAGCGCACCAGATTGGTCACGTCGGCCTCGACAAACGAGGTCACGTGTGGAGACACCCGCTTCGACTCCACCATCCGGTCGGCAATCATGCGCCTCATCCGGTCCATCTCGACGATTTCGGTATCCCCGTCGGCCAAGTGGGCGGCGTGGCCGTTACCGTTCGGCGGCGGGGTGTGCAGCGCGGTGCTCACCGGCGTGGGGGCGGCGGCCGGAGCTTCCCGGCGTTGCTTGACGTAGGCCAGAATGTCGCGCTTCGTCACCCGTTCGTCCTTACCGGTGCCCGGCACGCGGCCCAGTTCTTCGCCGGAAATGCCCTCCGTGCGGGCGATGTTCAGCACCAGCGGTGAGTAAAAGCGGTCGGCGGTAGAGGCGGCCACGGCGACCGGGGCGGTCGGTGGGGCGTTGCTCGTCACCTTCGGCGTCGGTTCAACGGCGGGGGGTGCGTCGGCTGGGGTGGGCGCATCGGCTGCCACGGTCGCCTCGGTGGCGATCACGGCAATCGGTGCGCCGACGGGCACCACGTCGCCCTCCTGAACCAGGATCTCTTCCAGCACGCCGGCGTGCGTGGCGGGCACCTCGGTATCGACCTTGTCGGTGGCGACTTCCAGCACCGACTCGTCCTGCTCGATCGTGTCGCCCGCTTGCTTCAGCCACTGTAAAACGGTGCCTTCCATGATGCTTTCGCCCATTTTGGGCATAACCATTTCGACGCGTGCCATAAAAAATGAGTTTGGGTGGTGGTGGTGGTAGATTGAGTCCGCGAAGTTACCGAGTGCCGAGCATCCGCCGCACCAGGTTCAGCGCACGTACGGCCGTCAGTTCGATGTTCAGGTCGCGTTCGCTTGTCAACTGTAATTTGTGGGCTTCGGTACGTTCAGGCGTGGCGACGGCGATCCAGACCGTACCGACGGGCTTGTCGGGTGTGCCCCCGCCCGGCCCGGCCACGCCGCTGGTCGCCACGCCTACTTCGGTACCCAACCGTTGCCGCACACCCGCCGCCATGGCGCGCACCGTCGCCTCGCTCACCGCTCCGTACGTGGCGAGCACGTCGGGCGGCACGTTGAGCAACCCTGTCTTGATGTCGTTGTGATAAGCCACCACGCCCCCCCGGAAGAAGGCGGAGCTGCCGGGGTGGGCGGTCATCCGGTGCGCCAAGTAGCCGCCCGTACAGCTCTCGGCTACCCCGAGCGCCCAGCCCCGCGCCACCAGTTGCGCCCCGACGGCGGCTTCCAGATCCGGCTCGGCGAAGGCGTCGGGAGCCAGTCGGGTACGTACCTCGGCTTCCAGTACGTCC
>JBARYS010000245.1:0-5438 GCA_049648155.1 Catalinimonas sp.
CTAGTGAAGTAAGCACCGTCACCTATACGTTGAATACTCAGAAAGCATTTCAGATCCTGCTGGTCGAGGACGACCCGGTGCTCCGTATGACTACCGAGATGATGCTTGAGAACCTTGGTTACGAGCAAGTGGCGCAAGCACATTCCGGCGAAGACGCCGTGGCGTGGGCACGCGACCATCGGCCCGACCTGATTCTGATGGACATCTACCTGCCGGGCCGGATCGACGGCATCGAAGCCGCCGAGCAGATTCGTCGGTTTTCCAATGTGCCCATCGTCTTCACCACCGGCGACACGACGGCAAACGTTCAGGCGCAACTCAACGGCATGACGAACGCGCAGGTAGCGCGCAAGCCCGTGCGGCCTCATCAGCTGAAGGACATCCTGGACGCCGTCGACTCCTGAGAGGCTTGCTTCCGCCCTTACTCTTCCGGTTTCACCACCACCTTGCGCGGCGGGCGGTTACTCTCGATCAGCCCGATGCTCTCGACCCGGCGGGCCACTTCCGACTGTTTAGCGGAGAACATGTAGTCAGCCTGCAAAGTGGTGTAGTCGACGCGCAGCTCCTCGACCAAAGCCCGCAGCTTCGACAGACGGCGGTACGAGCGGTCGGCGGCGTGGCTGTTGGCGATGTAGAGGATCCCCAGAAAGACCAGGAACAACAGCCGCGGCACCTGCTCAATGGTGAAGCCGCGCCGCAGCGCATCCATGCCGGGCAGCGAGCGCAGCCTTTGTTGCAGCTTGCTCTGCCCTCTGGGTTTTTCGGTGACTTTTCGGCGATTCTGGGCCATGTTACGTGGGGTTTCGTTCGCCCGCACGCAGCTTGGCGCTGCGCGCGCGGGGGTTAGCGGCAACCTCCTCGTCTGTGGGTAGCACCGGCTTGCGGGTAATGGCCGTGAAAGGCGTCGTGGTCCGGCCGTAGAGGTCGCGCTCAGGCTCACCCTCGAACAAGCCCCGTTGCAGATAACGCTTCACGAGGCGGTCTTCGAGCGAATGGTACGAGATCACCACCAGCCGCCCGCCCGGTTTGAGCACCTCTTCCGACTCGGTGAGTAAGTCGCGCAGCGCACCCAGTTCGTCGTTCACCTCGATGCGCAGTGCCTGAAACACCTGGGCGAAGTACTTGTGCTCCTTGCCCCGGGGGGCGTAGGTACGCAGCAGTTCGCGCAGTTCGGCGGTGGTACGCAACGGGGCTTCAATGCGGCGGCGTACCAGAGCGGCGGCCAGCGTTCGGGCGTTGCGCACCTCGCCGTACTGCCCCAGCACGCGGTGCAACTCCCGCTCAGGGTAAGTGTCGAGCACCTGAGCGGCCGTACGCGGGGCGGTTTGGTCCATACGCATGTCGAGGTCGCCGTCGAAGCGCGTCGAGAAGCCCCGCCCGGCGGTGTCGAACTGGTGCGACGACACGCCGATGTCGGCCAGAATACCGTCGACGGTACGCACGCCGTACAGACGCAGGTAGCGCCGCAGGTGGCGAAAGTTGCCCTCGATGAAGGTGAAGTTGCCGGCCCGGAACACATCGTCGGCGGAGCGGCGGGCGGCGTCGGCATCCTGGTCGAAAGCGAAGAGCCGCCCCCCGGTCAGTCGTGACAACAGCCGCCGCGCGTGCCCACCGCCGCCGAAGGTCGCGTCGACGTACGTACCCGCCGGGTCGATGCGCAGCAGGTCGAGGCCGGCATCGGGCAGCACGGGGCGGTGGTAATCGGTGTTGGCGGTCGACATATGGCAGTGCAAAGGTAGATATCTGCTTCGGGGTGACTGGTTTGCCCCCGTTATTTCGGCAGTTTCCGGAGGCAGCCGCGCCGTGTCAGTTCACCGGCCGCTACGCACCTTTTGTCGGCCTTACTTATTTAATTCCTCATCATAGTGCCGCAACCTGTAAGGTCTACCTAAAATATGCGTCTTTGGGAGGTGTAGGAAAACCCTCCGGCACCCCCGGTGCGCCCTTTTGAAAACCGAGAACGGTCCGGAACTCGCCTCGCAACCGGTTCGGCCGTGTCGAACGAGGGCTTTCCGTTTTTATTTTCGTCACGGACTGCACGGATAACAAATGCACATTCGGGCCCACTTTATGCGATACAAAAGAAGACCCCAAGGGCGGCCGCCCCGGCAGGCTGTATGTCAGCGTGAGGCGCACATCCAGTTGCAGGGGCAGGAGTTGGAGTTCTGGCGCTCATACGCCAAGGAGCTCGAAGGCACGTTCGATGGGCTGGAGAACCGCTTGATCGCGCTGGAAAACGCCCAGGCCGTCGAGAATCGTAAAAATTAACAGTAGATGGAAGAGGTCAAAACCGTCGAGACGAAGCGCTCGCCTAAATACCAACCTGGGCAACGGGTGTATTTCCTTTATCAGAACACGCAGGAGCGTCAGGAGATCGTCCCCGGCGTAGTGCTCTCGCACGCGCAGAACGGCCGCACGTTCGTCTACAACGTACGGACCGTCAGCGGCACGGTCACCCACCAAGAGCACGAGTTGCTGACCAGTTGCGACCACGTCGAAAATAACAAGCTGGCCCGCTTCGAGCAGGAGTTTGCGGCGCTGCCGGCGTCCGCCCGTCGCTTTCTGCGCTCGGTGAGTGCCGACTACGAAGTGTCGTTCCAACAAGCGGGAGCCTTCGCCACGATGCGCTCGTTTCTCGAAGCGTTCGAACTCGACTACTCTCCTTACTACGTGGCACAAGCGCTCGAAATGATGCGCGCGCAGCAGTAAGTAGACTTGCTCCCTCCATCATCTCCCAACAAATCCGCCGACGACGATCACTTTTTCGGCGGCAGGTCGAACGCGGCGGGGTCGTCCTCGAACTTGCCCCGGTGCGAGCCGTCGCAGAAGGGCTTGTTGGCCGAAAAGCCGCAGCGGCAGAGCGAAACGAGCGTACGCCCGCCGAGCCCGTAAGCATTGCCCTGGGCGTCGAGAATTTCAAAGTCGCCCTCTACCTTCATGGAGCCGTTGGGCAGCAGGGTCATCTTGGTCGTAGCCATCGTAGAAAAGTTTTTATGTGCAGACAAAGCTATGGCAACCGGCCGACTCACCCGTCGCCCAGCACCTGGGTCGGGTTGCGTCGCACGGCCCGGCGCGTCTGTAGCGCCACCGTGGCGGCCGGCAGCACGCCCACATCCGCCGGCGTCGGTACGTAGCCCACCCAGGGTACCGGCACGTGGTAGGCGAAGCCGTCGAGCCGGCGGCGTACGTCACGGCCAGCCCCGGCAGATTGAGCGTACCCGTGGAGCGCCTGCCGCCGGAAGCGGCGCTTCCCGACCTTCAGGTGGTGACTCAGAAAAGCGGCGATCGACATCCCGTGCGGATTGGTGATGTCGACAAAGCTACCCGCCCCTCGGGTCCGCAGGGATTAACGAGAAGTCAACGGCCCGGCAAGATCGCTAGAACTCAACGTCGAGCTTAAAGCGCTGTTTGAACTCCAGCAGTACGGGGTTCTCTTCGGTCCAAGCCCGGAAGCGCTCCGCACCCGTGTAGTGGCGGCGGGGGCCGGTCACCGCGTCGATGGTCGTCATCAGCTCGATGGTCCCGTTTTGCAGCTTGGCGCGCAGGTGTCCGAGTAGCTCGGGCCGCAGCTTGTCGATCAATTGCACCTGAAACTTGTCGTCGAGCGAGACGTGCAGCGTGGTACCCTCGGTCCGCAGCGAACGGTCCGAAAGCATGTGGTAGTCGCTGTTCTGGTCACGGCGCTGATGGACAAAGGCCCGCCAGGCGGTCTCCAGCGCCTCGGCCGACACCGGCGCACGCGCGGCCGCCGCCGGAGGTTTCTCTTCGACGGCGGCCCCACTCTCTGAGGCCGGAGCATCGGAGTGGCCGTTCGCGTGACCGTTGCTGCCGCCGTTTGCCCGGCCGTTGCCGCTGCCGTTCGCTTGTCCATTACCCTCACCGTTCAAGTGGCCCGCCCCATCACGCAATGCGGCCAGTTCTGCCTTCAGGTCCGAGAGCTTCGGCGTGGAGGTTTGTGGTTTGAGACCGGGGGCCGGCGGCGTGAGGCGTGGGGCCGGGGGGGCGGGGGTATGTGGTTGGGGCTGGTTGCCGGGCGGTTGCGGCGGCACGGACGGCTCCAGCCGCACGGCCGGCTCGGCCACGTTCGAGGGCGCAGACGGACGCGTGTTCACGGGCGGCACCAAGCCGGTCCCCCGCGAAGAACCTTCCGCAGGGCTGTTCACAACCGTCGGCGGCGGTCGGCGGTCAGCAGTCGTCTCCTTTGGTTGAGCGTCGGGAGTCGGCGGCAGTCGGCGGTCAGCGGCGGTTATCCCCGGCCCCCGATCCTCAGTCCCCGGTCCTCCGTCCTCTTCCACCGGCGTCTCACTCGCCAGCCGGGTCAGATTCACCGCCGAGCGCACGTGGCAGAGCTTCATCAGCATCAGCTCGACCAGCAGCCGGGGGTTTTTACTCATCTTGTACTGCACGTCGCACTGCGTGGTCAGGTGCAACGCCGACATGAGGAACGACGCCGACGCCCCCGCCGCCTGCGTGCAGTAGCGGTCGCGTACCTCGTCCGACACCTCCAGCAGTTGCAGCGTCTCTTTCTCCTTGCAAACGAGTAGGTCGCGGAAGTGCTCGCTGAGGCCCACCACGAACAGGTGACCGTCGAAGCCCTTGCGCAGAATCTCGTCGTAGTGCAGCAGCGCCGTGGGCACGTCGCCACGCAGGGCCGCCTCAGTAATTTGGAAGTAGTAGTCGTAGTCGAGCACGTGCAGGTTATCGACCACCTGCCGGTAGGTGATGGCGCGGTCGGGCGAGAACGTGCTCACCAGGTCGAACATCGACAGGGCGTCGCGCAGCCCGCCGTCGGCCTTCTCGGCGATCAGACGCAGCCCTTCGGTCTCGGCCTGAATGTCCTCCTGCCGGGCAATGTGCGCCAGGTGCCCGGCAATGTCGCGCACCTGGATGCGGTTGAAGTCGAAGATCTGGCAGCGCGACAGGATCGTGGGGATGATCTTGTGCTTCTCGGTGGTCGCCAGGATGAACACGGCGTAGGGCGGCGGCTCTTCGAGCGTCTTCAGGAAGGCGTTGAAGGCGGCGTTCGACAGCATGTGCACCTCGTCGATGATGTACACCTTGAAGCGCCCGGCCTGGGGAGCGTAGCGCACCTGCTCGACGAGGTTGCGGATGTCGTCAACCGAGTTGTTCGAGGCCGCGTCCAACTCGTGCACGTTGAACGAGCTCTGCTGCCGGAAGCTCACGCACGACGTACACCGGTCGCACGCCTCGCCGTTGGGCTGTAGGTCCTCGCAGTTGATCGTCTTCGCCAGGATGCGCGCGCAGGTAGTCTTCCCCACGCCCCGTGGCCCACAGAACAGGAACGCCTGCGCCAGTTGCTGCTGCAAAATGGCGTTGCGCAGCGTGGTGGTTACGTGCCCCTGCCCCACCACCGTCTCGAACGTGCTCGGCCGGTACTTCCGAGCGGAAACCACAAATTGCTCCATGCTTACGAAGGA
>JBARYS010000246.1:0-1729 GCA_049648155.1 Catalinimonas sp.
GCCCCGCCAGCCCCGCCCCCACGATCAGTACTTTCTTTGTCGCCATGCACCAAAAGTAAACCCCGCCGGGCGGGCGGGGCGTTTGTTGTCGACGGTTGTACGATGCTGCGCTAGAGGGCGTCGGTAGCGAGCGTGTCGCTCACCATCGGGGTGTCGTCCTCGGCCCCGCCGAGCGAGTCGTTCGGAATCACGAGGTCTTGCGTCTCAGCGTCGTCGAGGTCATCGTGTACGTACTGGTTGCCTTCGCAGGCGGCGGTAGCGACCAGGAACGTCACCGCCAGAAGCGTACTGAAGAGCTTTTTACACATACCGTTGGCTTGGTTTATTGGGTTAAGATTTTGCCTACGGAGTTTTCCCGTCCGGCGTTGCTGCGCGCGCGCTGCCGCCTGTTGTTATCCTTCAACCTGTAGAGATCTGAACTTCCTATCTCGTCGTCATCGCGAGCTATCGTAAGCCCTGTGTCTAAAAAAACGCCGTGACGAATGCCACGGCGTTTTTATCGATGAGGTCGCGTGTCATTGCACTTCGGCCTTGAGCTTGTCCTTGAACACCTTCCGGAACTTCTCGACCTTCGGCTGGATCACGAAGCGGCAGTAGCCTTGGTTCGGATTCAGGTTGTAGTAGTTCTGGTGGTAGTCTTCGGCCTCGTAGTAGTTGTCGGCGTCGTAGGCGGCCACCTCCGTCACGATGGGGCTGCCGAACGCGCCCGACGCGTCCAGTTCGCGCTTGACCTCTTCGGCCAGGCGGCGCTGCTCGTCGTCGTGGTAAAAGATCGACGAGCGGTACTGGGTGCCCACGTCGGCCCCCTGGCGGTTGAGGGTGGTCGGATCGTGGGTCTTGAAGAACACCTCCAGCAGCTCTACGAAGGTGATTTTCTCGGGGTCGTAGGCGATCTGGGCGACCTCGGCGTGCCCGGTGTTGCCGGCGCACACCTGCCGGTAGGTGGGGTTCTCAACCTCGCCACCGGTGTAGCCGGACGTCACGCGGGCCACGCCCTCTAAATCTTGAAACACGGCTTCGACGCACCAGAAGCAGCCCGCGCCGAAGGTGGCCAGGGCGAGTTTGTCGTTCATGGGTTGATCAGGGTCTTGCATAGGTTTGGAATCGGCCCGGCCGAGGCAGCTCATCAGCCCGACCAGTGCCAAGCAGGATACGAACGTGCGCATAATGGGCTTGGTTTTGATGTGCAGATAAAAGCCCGCTCGTGCCCCGATAGTTTCAACGGGGGTGTCGGGCGGACGACCAAAAGCACGAAAGTCGAACCGGTTGCCCTGCCCCCTCCGGACGGACGGGCGGTGGTGAACGACAGCGTCCGGGCGGCCGCAGCGAGCAGTGGCCGGACTAAAAAGTGCCGACGGAAAGTTTAGTACGTGGCCATCTTGTGGTCCACCTGCTTGGCCCAGGCGTCGATGCCCCCCGCCAGCGTGTAGAGGTTTTCGTAGCCCTCGCAGTCTTCCATGAAACGGATGATATTGGCGCTGCGCATACCTTGGTGGCAGTAGAGCACCACGGGGCGGTCTTTTGCTACCCTTTCCATACTTTTGGGTATGCGTCGCATCGGGATCAGCTCCGCTTGTTCGAGGCGGCAGATTTCCCACTCGTAGGGCTCACGCACGTCGATGATCTGCACGGTCTCTCTCTCGTCGAGTCGTTTCTTCAACTCACCGGCGGTCATGGATTTTAGGCGGGACACGTACATGGCAACGAGTTCTACGGATGCGATAAAGGC
>JBARYS010000247.1:0-2125 GCA_049648155.1 Catalinimonas sp.
CCGTCGAACCGAATGCACCCTGATCACGACCGCGCCCGGACACCAAACCAAGTGTATTGCGTCTTGCCGCCGATGGGTTAGCTCGCCCCCGTTAGCCTACGTCTTCGCCCCGCATCAGGGCCAGCACCACCGCTTCGTAGCGGATGCGGGCGTCGCGGATGGACTCGTGGCCCAGCTCGAAGGTGATGACCGACTGCCCACGCTCGGCCGCCCAGGTGCCGAACGAGCCCGGCGTGGCGTACCCCACGTCGGCCACGTGCGGCAGGCCCGTAGCCTGCGCCAGCCGGCGGCCCATGGGCGTGTCGCCGGGGTCGTCTACGCAGGCCAGCGGCGCGTGGAAGGTGATGATCATCTCGGGCCGCAGCCAGTCGATCAGAGCGACCAAACCTTGGTTCTCGGGTTCGGAGAGGGGGCGCTCGCCTGGGCTGAGGGCCACGTTGCGCGGGTCGTCCTCGTCGCGCCAGCGGTGGCAAACCGGCTCCGCCGACCAGTCGGCCGTCGGGAAGTTGCGGTTCAGGTCCACACCCCGGCGGTTGCCGCGTGTGCCCATCGCGAGGCCGTCGGGGTTCAGGGCGGGCACCACGGCGCTCCCCAGCGCGTCGGGCGTGAGGGTGCGCAGCAGGGTCGAGAGCAGCACCGTGGTCTCGGGTTCGTCGCCGTGGTGCGCGCCCAGCAGCAGGTAGCGCGGCGCGCCGCCGGTGGGCAGAAACACTTCAAGGGCGGTGCCGGCCACGCTCACGCCGTAGCGCTCGGGCGTGCGGTCGAAGGTGCCACGGTCGGCGAGGGGGCGGAGGGCGTCGGTAGGCATCCGGCAAAGGTAAAAGCCCCCCGCACAAGTGGGCTTCAGGCCCCCGCGCGAAGGCTGTCGGGCGGCACGGCGCTTTTGGTCTGTCCCACCTCGCGGAAGCGGAGGGCGGCACCGTCGCGCACGTTCAGCACGCCGCGCGTCACCACCGTGTCGCCGGGCACTACGCCCGCCGTGATCTGAATCTGGTCGGCCGTGCGGAGTCCGATCTCCACCACTTGGGGAGTGGCCTTACCCGCGCGGCTTACGTACACCTTGTGGCCGTTCAGGTCGGGCACTACCGCCTCGGTGGGCAGCAGGATGGTCTCCTCGATCTCTTCGAGCACCAGCTCGACCGTGGCGAACGAGCCGGGGCGAAGCTTGCCGTCGGGGTTGGGCGTGACGGCCCGCACCTGCAGCGTGCGCGTCACGGGGTCGATCTTCGGCTCCACGGCGTAAATTTCCCCTTCGAACGCGTCGGCGGCCCCCTCCACACGGTACCGCACCGTGCGGCCCTTGCGCACCGAAGCGGCGTAGCGGGCGGGCAGGGCGAACTCCACCTTCACCGGGTCGGCATCCACCAGGTTGGCGATGGTCGTGGTGGGCGAGATGTAGCTGCCCAGGCTGATCTGCCGTAGGCCGATGGTGCCGTCGAACGGCGCGCGCAGCACGGCCTTGTCGAGTTGGGCGCGTAGGTTGTCGATCTCAGCCCCGGCGGTCTTGAGTTCGGTAGCAATCACGTCGTACTCCTCCAGGCTGATCGCCTCGCGGTCGCGCAGCAGCTTGTAGCGGCGCTCGTTCTCTTCGGCCAGTTGCTGTTGATAGTTAAGGCGTTGCAGTTGGGCGCGCAGGTCTTCGTCGTTGATGCGCACCAGCGTCTGACCGCGCCGCACGCGGTCACCCTCGCGAAAGGAGATCGCGGTCACCTTCCCTGAAATTTCGCTGCGCAGCTCCACCTCCTCGTTCGGAAGTACGGTGCCCGTGGTCACCACGCGGTTGTCGAGTCGCGTGGGCTGCGTCACCACGCCCTCCACCACCGTCGCGGCGGGTGCCCCACCGCCCGCCGTCGGTGCAGCGTCGGCCTCCTCGGTGCTAAACAAATTCAGCTTCGGCAGGGCCAATAAAAAGATGACGATCAGGGCGGCGGTCACCCAGAGCACACGTCGTAAAGTCTTGTCCATGGTGTCCGCAAGGTAGCGGGTCGGATGCGTTCACCGGTCCGGGTGGGCGCGCGACGATCCGTCGATTTGCTGCGATCGGTATCGAGTGTCGAAAACGCCCGATGCCGATACCGACGCCGACCCCGATTATCTTCAGCCAAAAGCCAAAAGCCAAAAGCCA
>JBARYS010000248.1:0-3695 GCA_049648155.1 Catalinimonas sp.
AGGTCCATCAGGTGCGAGCCGATGTCGGCGATGGCCCGCGAGCGCCCCGACTTGTCCGGCTCCAGCCGCCAGTTGTAGTCGGTGTCAAAGAAGAGCCAGTCTTGCAGGTAAGAGCCCTGCACGTGGAAGACCTCGCCGAGCGTGCCCTCCTCGCGCAGCTTGCGCATCTGCCGCGACAGAGGGTAGTAGCGCAGGTTGAAGTGCACCGCGTGGCGCAGCCCCTTCTCATGGGCGAGCTTCACGAGCGCTTCGGCCTCGGCAACGGTGTTGGAGAGCGGCTTCTCGCAGACCACGTGCTTGCCCGCTTCGAGCGCACGCTTGGCCATGTCGAAGTGCATGTGGTTGGGCGTGCAGACGTGGATGCTGTCGAGGTCGCCGTCTTGCAGCATCTCCTCGTAGTCGCCGTAGGCACGCTCAACGCCCAAGGCGTCGGCCTTCTCGCGGGTCTCGTCGGCCGGGAAGTGGTTGACGGCCAGCACATTGACGTTGGGCAAGCGACGCAGGGCTTCGATGTGCGCGGGACCGATAAAGCCTAGCCCGGCGACGCCGACGTTGATCTTTTTCATGCAGAGAAGTGGATGGAGGTGATGGATTCGGCGCGTACGCGTCCCCCTGGCGGAGTTACGAGGGTGCCGCCGCAAGGTAATAAGCGAGCGGCGGCACGCCGGTCAGTAGCCCGGACTTTCGGAGGTGGTAAACGCCGTGCCGGCCTCCCCGCCGAACCGCGCCTTGGCGGCTTCTATCATGGCCACGGTGGCCGACGCACCCACGCGCGTGACGCCCAGCGTGCGGACGGCCAGCAGCTCGTCGAGCGTGCGGACGCCGCCGGCTGCCTTGACCTTCACCTGCGGGCCGCTGTGCGCGCGCATCAGTTTGAGGTCGGCGTGCGTAGCCCCCTGGTAGCCGTAGTGGCCGTCGGGTCCCTTCACCATGCCGTAGCCGGTGGAGGTCTTTACGTAGTCGGCTCCCACTTCGGTGCAGAGCTCGCAGAGCTTGATCTTGTGGGCGTCGTCGGGCAGGAAGTCGTTCTCGAAGATCACCTTCACGATGGCCCCGCGCGCGTGGCACGCCTCGGTCACGGCCCGAATCTCGTCGCGCACGTAGTCCCACGCCCCGCCGAGCACCTTGCCTACATTCACGACCATGTCGATCTCCACGGCCCCGTCCTCGCACGCGCGGACGGTCTCGGCCACCTTCACGTCGACGGTCGAGTTGCCGTGTGGAAAGCCGATCACGGTGCCCACGAGCACATCGGAGCCGCGTAGTATCTCGACGGCCATGGGCACGGCGTAGGGCTTGATGCAGACCGAGGCTACGCCGTAAGCCTTTGCCAGTTCACAGCCTTCGCGCAACTGCGCGTCGGTCATGGTGGGGTGCAGCAGCGAATGATCGATCATCTTCGCCAGTTGTTTGACTTGGTTCATAAAGTATTGGGACGATTAGTGTTAGGAAATGTCGGGGTGAGGACGTGCGGTCTGCCGACACAATCCTCGATATCAACCGCCTCACTACGCATCAGGAAAAGGTGCCGCCGAGGGCATACGTCTCCGTGTTGCAGAGAAGGGTGCTGTACACGTAAAAACTTGGCACGTTGGTAGCATACCGCCGGACAATGTGCAGGATGGGCGCACCGGGCACGACCGCCAAATGAGCGGCGGCGGCGGTGCCGGCTCCCACCGCCCGCAGGTGTTGATCGACACCTGTGATCTCAATGCCCCCGTCGGCGTGAAGGGTGTGAAAGAGCGAGCCACCCGCAAAGGCAGCCGCCACGCCGTCGCTCTTTGGGTGGCGGGGCAAGAAGGTGTGCTCCAGCATCACGGGCCGACCGTCGACTCGCCGCAGCCGGTCGAGGCGGTAGCATCCCCCGGCGGCCTCGGCGTCGGCGAGAGGGTAGAAGAACCCTTCGGGCCAGTCGCTCTGGTAGGGGGGGCGCAACAGGTGGCTGTCGGCGCGGTGGGGTGTCCCCGCAATCACCTCCGTAAAGCCCCGGAACGAGAGCAGGTCGAGCGCCTGGGGGCGGTAGATCACCACGCTGCCGCGCCCCTGCTGTTTGTCGATCAGCCCGTCGGCGCACAGGCGTTCGAGGGCGCGTCGTACGGTGGCGCGGTTCAACCCGTGGGCCTGCCGCAGGGTGTGTTCGGAGGGCAGGCACGTCCCGGCGGCGTACGCACCACGCACGATGCGCTCTTTCAGCAGGGCATACAACTGTTCGTAGGCGTGGGCGCGCTCCATTGCGGCAAAGGTACGCGCCTCAACTTGTATATACAAGTGAGACCGGTGCTTCCGCTGAAGCATACTACCTTGCGGAGCCGTTCACGAATCTCCCTCCCATGCTGATCACGTCGCGCCTGCAACTCATCCCGACTACGGTTGAGCACTGGCACGCCGAACGCGAGGACATCGACGTTCTGGCCGACCTGCTCGACGCCACCGTGACCACCGCTTGGCCCCCCGCCGACCGCACGTCGGTCCGCGACGACTGGTCGAAGGCTTACGAAGGGGCGGAGGAAGAGCCCATCTGGCTGGCTTGGTACGGTGTGTTGCGCAAGCCCGAACCGACCGTAGTGGCGCACGCGGGCTTCGACGGCGCGCCCAACGCTGCCGGCGAGGTGGCGGTGCGTTACGCCCTGCTGCCTGACCACGCCTCGACCGACCTGGCCGTTGAACTACTCGACGCGCTCACCTTCTGGGCGCTTTCGCAGCCGAACGTGAACCGGGTACTGCTGGCCGAAAGTGTTGAAGCCAACGCCGACGTGCTGAGCGCCGTCGGTTTCGCGTGGGAGGAAGCGACATCGCGCCACGTGCTGGCCGTGACGACGCCGTAGACGGCTCATTCACAAGCCTGCGTCGCTTCCATCACGCCGCTATGCGCCACATGTGCTTGTAGCCGTTTTTTGTGGCTAATACAAAACAGACATTCAACTAAAGAGACAGACTTTATGAAAAAGATAATTTATTATGTAGCGAGTTCATTAGATGGATATATCGCAGGAGAAAATGACGATATAAGCAAGTTTATTTTGCAGGGCAAAGGAGTTGAAAAATATCAATCCGATCTTGCAAACTTCGGAACAGTTATTATGGGGCGAAAAACTTATGAATTTGGTTTTCAATATGGACTTGAACCAGGACAACCTGCCTACCCGAATATGGAACATCACATTTTTTCCAATTCACTAAAAATCGATAACCTATCTGAATCTGTGAAAATTGAAAAACTTAGCATTGAAAAAGTGAATAATATCCGACAAAATGCTAAGACAGACATTTATTTATGTGGTGGCGGCCAGTTAGCAGGTTGGCTATTAGAGAACGGACTGATTGACCAATTAAAACTTAAATTAAACCCAATAGTACTCGGAAAAGGAACGAAATTATTTGGTTTTTCAACTGCAAATGAAAATTGGGAACTAACTGAGACAGAATCCTTTTCAGATGGACTTCTAATATTGACTTACGACAAGAAAAAAATAAATAGTTACTAGCCACAACAATGGCTAAGAAAACATAGGGCAGATAAGGCTTTCAGAAAGGTTCGTGCACTTAACAAACTTCAGTTTCGGTGGACAAGAAAGTGCTTCGAAATCGCTACGAGCCATATACAAGACCGTTGTGGCTAATACAAAACAGACATTCAACTAAAGAGACAGACTTTATGAAAAAGATAATTTATTATGTAGCGAGTTCATTAGATG
>JBARYS010000249.1:0-9487 GCA_049648155.1 Catalinimonas sp.
CACCAGCAGCGCGGGGGCCTCGTACTCCTCCTCCAGCCAGCGGGCGGCGGCCACCAGGTCACCCACGTTCGAGGTGAAGTTGGTATCGGTGAAGTCGCCCTCGCTCTCGCCCAGCCCCGTAAAGTCGAAGCGCAGCACGGCGATGCCCCGCCCCGTGAGCGCATGGCTCAGGTGGCGCACGGCCTTCAGGTTCTTCGTACAAGTAAAGCAGTGAGCGAACAGCGCGTAGGCGTACGGCTCGGCGTCGAGCGGCAGTTCGAGGCGGGCCGAGAGCAGGTCGCCGGCGGCGTTGGGAAACTTCACGCGGAGGGTCTTCATGGCGGGCGGGGTTGTTGGGGCGTGTCGAGGTGAGAGGGCGGTCTAAGGTAGGAGGTTGCCGGGGAATGTCTAGGTCGTGTTAACATGGAGCCTGCTCCTCCCGGCGCAAAGTCTTGTGTCGTTACTCCCGCATCGCCTCGGCGATGTAGGGCACCGGCGCGCTGCCGTAACTCAGAAACTGCTCGTGGAAGGCTTTAAGGTCGAACGCGTCGCCCTGCTGCTTCTTGAGCGCCTCGCGCAGCGCCAGGATTTCGGTGAAGCCCGTGAAGTAGCTGCTCAGTTGCACCTGCGAGAGCTTCGCCCGCCGCCACTTGCCCTCGGCCTCCGACCGCTCCTGGAACGCCTCCGCGACCAACAGTTGCATCGCTTCGGCCTCGCTCAGGTTGGTGGTGTGCACCAGGTGGTCGAGGATCGCGTTTGTCGTCACGCGCAGGTTCCACTTGTCGTACATCAGCCACATCTCGGGCGAGTTGCGGTAGCCGGCTTCCAGCATCATCAGCTCGGCATAGACGGCCCAGCCCTCGATCATCGCGCCGTTGCCCAGCACGCTTTTCACCACCGAGGGCGCTTTGTTGGCGTAGACGAGCTGCGTGTAGTGGCCGGGGATGGCCTCATGGACGTTGAGGATTTGCAGCGTGTAGTCGTTGTACTCGCGCAGGTAGCTCTCCGCGCCCGCCTCGTCGTAGCCGTCGAGGGGCGTCACGTTGTAGAACGTCTCGCCGTCCTGGTCGTAGGGGCCGGGGGCCGACACCGACGCGCCCGCGCCGCCGCCGCGCATGTAGAGGGGCGTCTCGCGCACCACCAGCGGCTTGGTGGGGTCTTGCGTGAGCAGGTCGGCCGAGTCGACGAAGGCGGTCAGCTCCGGAATTTGCTCGCGGATGGTGGTCACGAACGCCCCTCGCGTAGTGTGGCTTTCGGCGATGGCGTCGATCACCCGGCGGATTTTTTGCAGCGAGTCGGCGGGGGGCGCTTCGTCGGGCACGTACTTGGCCCACAGTTGCGTGGTGATGGAATCCATGTGGCGGTGCAGGTACCGCTTGCGCGCCTTGGCTCGTGCGAACACCTCGTCGGCCGTGAAGCCCGACTGCAGGTCCAGGTCGAACTTGCGGCGGAACGCCTCCGGGCCGAGGCGGAAGTCGCGCGCGGAGGCCGTGTCGAGGGCCTGCTGCACGTCTTCGAGGTAAGCCACGTACGCCGCCACCGCCGCGCGGGCCGAGTCCAGCCGTTCGTTGAAGCGCCGCTTCTCGGCCCTGGGCAGGTCGGCCCGCGCCACCGAGTCGCGCATGGCCTGGTTCAGCACGCCGTCGAGCACGCCCCGGCTCTGAACCAGCGCCAGTTGCAGGTGCGGCAGCGTGGTGGTCTCCAGGTTCTCGCGGGCGGCGGCGTAGTAGGTGGGCACCAGCGCCAGCCGGTTCGAGAGCGACCGCAGCCGCCCCGGCAGCGTGCCGTAACGCCCCTGCAACACTCGCGCGCAGGCCCCGCCCACGTTGTAGGCGGCCGGGTTCCAGGTGTGGGCCTTTAATGTCTCCCGGTACCACCGCTGCGCCGTCAGAAAGTCGCGCAGCATCTTCAGGTCCATCCGGTTGAGCACCGAGAGCGCGGCCGGGTCGAACGTCCCCAGGCTGTCGCGCAGCGCCGCGTAGGCGGTCGCCTCGCGCGTGCGTTGCGCCTCGGTGGGCAGCGTCAGCAGCGAGTCGTACTCGCGCCGCCCCACGTACGACGCCCACGTGGGGTCCAGCTCCCAGAGCGTCTCTACGAAATGCTCCTTGAAGGTGTCGAAGTCCGCGTTCGGGTCGGCCGTGTCGGTCCGCTCCGGCGCGGTGTTGCAGGCAAGGGGAAGCAGCGCGAGGCAAAGCGCCAGAACGCGCGCGAGTGGTCGGTTCAGCATGAAGAGAAACACGTTGACGAAGAGCCTAAAAGTAGCAAACAACCTTCGGGAGCAGCCGTTACGAAGGGCAGTGCGTCACTCACTTTTCAATCATGGCGAAAACAGAAGAGGGTAAGGTCGACCCCAGCCCGAAGGAAGACAAAGCCCCCCGCTACCGGTTCGCCGTGATCGTCTGGCTGGCGATCTACCCCGCCGTCACGCTCCTCCAGTACCTGCTCGGCCCGCTGATGAAAGATTGGCCCGTGCCGCTGAAGACGTTGCTGATCTCGGTGCTCGAAGTGCCCTACGCGGTGTTCTTCGCGCTTCCGCTGCTGCAAAAGGTGTTCGAAGGATGGCTGAAGCACGGCACCTGGGAGGATAGTTAGCGGGAGCATTTCGAGCGGTCGTCAACCCTAGCCCATGAGCCCGCTGCGTCGGCACGGCTCTTCCGAAAGGGGATCGTCACGATGACAAGTAAGAGGGTGTGTTCTCTCACGTCCACGCAACGAGCCCCTCATGCCACCTGCGCCTTGCGCACCGTGCGGGCGGTCAGGAAGGTGTAGATGGCCGGGATGACGTAGAGCGACAGGCCCGAGGCGAACAACATGCCGCCGATGATGGCGATGCCCATCGAGACGCGACTCTCGGAGCCGGCCCCCAGCGCCAGGGCAATGGGCAGGATGCCCAGGATGGTCGAGAGGCTCGTCATCAGGATGGGGCGGAAGCGCGACGTGGCCGCCTCGACGATGGCCGTGCGGAGCTCTTGACCCGCCACGCGCCGCTGCTGGGCGAACTCCACGATCAGGATGCCGTTCTTCGTCACCAGCCCGATCAGCATGATGATGCCGATCTGGCTGAAAATGTTGAGCGTCTGGTTAAAATACCAGAGCGAGAGCAGCGCCCCGGCCAGCGCCAGCGGCACGGTGAACAGGATCACAAACGGGTCGCGGAAGCTCTCGAACTGCGCCGACAGCACCAGGTAGATCAGCAGCAGCGCCAGCAGGAAGGCGAACGCCAGACTCGACGAGCTCTCGACGAACTCGCGGGAGTCGCCGTCGAGGGCCGTCGAGAAAGACTCGGGCAGCACCTCGGCGGCGATCCTGTCCATGGCGGCCAGCCCTTCGTCGAGCGTCACGCCCCGGGCCAGTTGCGCCTGCGCGGTGGCGGCGGCATAGCGGTTGAAGCGGTAGAGCTGCGGCGGCGTGCTGCTCTCGCTGAGGCGCACCAGGTTGTCGAGTTGCACCAGCGTGCCCCCCCCACTGCGCACGTAGAGCGAGCGGAGGTCGCGCGGGTCGTTACGGTCGCTGCGCCCCACCTGCCCGATGATCTGGTACTGCTTGCCGTCCATCACGAAGTAGCCGAAGCGCTGGCCGCTCAGGCCCAGTTGCAGCGTGCGGGCGATGTCGACCACGGCCACACCCATGCTGCGCGCCTTGTCGCGGTCGATGTCGAGCCGCAGCTCGGGCTTGGTGAACTTCAGGTTGATGTCGACGTAGGCAAAGGCCGGGTCCTGCCGGGCACGCTCCAAGAATTCAGGGATCACTCCCCGGAGCTCGTCGATGGTGGGCGCTTGCAGCACGTACTGCACCGGGAAGCTACTGCGGCGGTTGGCACTGATGGTCGGCTCCTGCGAGACGAACGCCCGGGCGCGCGGCAGCTCCCCGAAGCGCGGCGTGATGGCGTCGACGATCTCCTGCTGTGAGCGCTCCCGGGCGGTGGCCTCCTCCAGCCGTACGCGCATGAAGCCACTGTTGACCGAGCTGCCCCCGCCGAAGCCCGGCGAGGTCACCGAGATCACGGCGGTGTGCTCGGGCACGGCCTCCTGCACCAGCGCGATGGCCTGGTCGATGTAGGCGTCCATGTACTCGAAAGTGGCCCCCTCCGGCCCCGACGCGCGGACGATGAAGCCGTTGCGGTCTTCGAGGGGCGAGAGTTCGCTGGGGAGCGTCTCGAAGAGCGCCCAGATCAGCCCCGCCGCCGCCGCCATCACCACGAACGCCACCCAGCGCACGCGCAGGAAACTTTCGAGCGAGCGGTGATAAGCCTCCGTCAGGCGCACGAAGAGCGGCTCGGTGACGCGGTAGAACCACGGCTGGCGTGCTTTCTTCTTCAGCAGCCGCGTGCTCAACATCGGCGTGAGCGTGAGCGCCACGAACGACGAGATCACCACCGCCGAGGCGATCACCAGCCCGAACTCGCGGAACAGCCGCCCCGTCAGCCCCTGCAAGAAGACGATGGGCAGAAACACCGCCACCAGCGCGACGGTCGTGGCCACCACGGCGAAGAAGATCTCGCGCACACCCGCGCGGCCCGCCTCCACCGGCGGCATGCCCGCCTCGATCTTGGCGTAGATGTTTTCGAGCACCACGATGGTGTCGTCCACCACTAGGCCGATAGCCAGCACGATGCCCAGCAGCGAGAGCACGTTGATCGAGAAGCCCAGCAGCCACATCACGAAGAAGGTGCCCACCAGCGAGATCGGGATCGTCACCACCGGGATGATCGAGCTGCGCCAGTCGCGCAAGAAGAGGAAGATGATGAGCACCACCAGCCCGAAGGCCAGGAAGATCGTCTGCCGCACCTCGGCAATCGAGTCGCGGATGTAGACCGTGTTGTCGAAGCCCACGCCGGTCTCGTAGTCGTCGGGCAGCTCGCGCTTGATCTGCTCCACGCGGGCGTAGAAGGCGTCGGCGATCTCCACGTGGTTCGAGCCGGGCTGCGGCACCACCGCCACGCCCACCATCGGCACGCCGTCGCGCTTCAGCACGGTCCGTTCGTTCTCGGCCCCGAGGGCGGCGCGCCCCACGTCGCGGAAGCGCACCGTGCGCCCGGCCTCCTCGCGCAGAATCAGGTTGTTGAACTCCTCGACCGTCCGCAGGCGGCCCATCGTGCGCACGCTCAGCTCGGTGGCGCTCCCCTCCACGCGGCCCGAAGGCAGCTCGACATTCTCGCGTTGCAGGGCGTCCAGCACGTCGAGGGGTGTCAGGCGATAAGCAGCCAGCCGCAGCGGGTCAATCCAGAGGCGCATACTGTAGCGCTTCTCGCCCCACACTTGAATTTCGCTCACACCGGGGATGGTCTGCAGCCGCTCCTTGAACACCTTCTCGGCAACGTCCGAAATCTCCAGCAGGCTGCGCTGGTCGCTACGCAGATTGTAAAAGATGATGGCCGAGGCGTCGGCATCGGCCTTCGCCACGGTGGGTGGGTCGGCGTCGGGCGGCAGGTTGCTTTGCGCCCGCGAGACACGGTCGCGCACGTCGTTGGCGGCGGCCTCCAGGTCGGAGTCGACCGTAAACTCGACGGTGATCGTGCTGCGCCCGTCGCGGCTGATGGACGTCAGCGACCGCACCCCCGCGATGCCGTTGATCTCTTCTTCGAGTGGCTCGGTGATCTGGGTCTCGATCACGTCGGCGTTAGCACCCACGTAGCTGGTGCTCACCGTCACCACCGGCGGGTCGACGCTGGGGTACTCGCGCACGCCGAGAAAGTAAAAGCCGATGCCGCCGAACAGCACGATGGTGACCGACATCACGACCGCCAACACGGGCCGCTCGATGCTCAGAGAAGGTAGGGATGCCAAAGAATGAAAAAGCTAAGGGTGCCGAAAAGTGGGGACCGTACGCAGCCCGGTGTATTATCGGGGTCTAAGGCGGAGCGCGTACCACGCAACTTACCGGAAACGCTTGTGGGGGAGAAGTCTCTAGCGGCGTACGATTTGTGAATCACCGCCCAACGGTCTTTCATTCACACGGGTGTAATCACACAACCCGGAGCAGCTTCAGCATGCTCTATTATCGCACTTTTTAGAGTATGCTTGCCTTCCAAAGCAGTTCTGTTGCGAACCCTCCTCTTAACCTTCATCTGCAGTACGGCTTTACAGATCAGATAAAAAGACACCACATGTTGCAGACACGTAGCGATAGAGGAGAAAACGGTACGCGTAGAGCTAAGAGACTCCTATCAGCAATCCGCTGGATGCTGCGCCGCTTTCGTTGGCTGATGCACTGCCTAGACGGCCCCGCAATCGCCCGCCTCAAGCGACTTGACTACGAGTAAAAAGACGCGCGAAAGCATGAAACCATTTTATATGTCAACACGACCTAAAACACCAACGTGGTTTCACGCATCTGGACGTACTCTTTGCCCGCCTGTTTGATGTTTCCCAATATCTTTTCTTTGTCGACGCTAAACGGGGCCCAGTCGTGTATCTCGACGGCCGTCAGCTTGGCGTCGGCCAATAGTGCTGCCGCGCGGTCGTAGTCTTCCAAAAGGTACCGCTCAGCACCTTCAATGTCGATCTTAAGGATATCAAGGTGGGGAAATTCGTAGCGGATCATGATGTCCGCCAGCGTCATTCCCTGAAAAGTACTTTTGCCCGACGCGCCTTCATCAGCTTTTCGCAGCGAAAACCCCCACTCCCTAGGCTTACGAATGTCCATGTCCAGCTCTAGTTTTTCGTGTTGCCACCATAGTCCCGCCTGCAGTGGATAGATGCGGTCCTCCAACCCATTGAGACGCACGTTCTCGACCAATGTGCTGTAATTGCCGGATTCCGGTTCAATCGCAATGATCCTTGCATTGGGAAACTTACTACTGAACCAGATCGAAGTATACCCCACGTTAGCGCCAGCGTCGACGATGTATTCAACTTCTTCGGGTGCGTCGATATGATTTAGAACGGGCTGATACTCATTCAACTCAAAAATTTGAGCATACACTTTAAAGTCAGTAGTCCGATACCTAAGGATTACTGACTTATCACCTTCGCTCATGACAAATTTACCGGCCTCTCGCCGCACCTTGCCACCTGTCTCAAGCTTTTTGGATATTACGTTCCGCGCCGTAATCAAATTGTCTGAAACTTCAGACTCTTTGCACTTATTGGGATCCACCCTAGATAGCACCACATGATACAATAACTCCGTAAATTCAGAGTAGGTAAGTAGAGGAAAGAGCCGGAATACAGACATGTGTTTTTTTTATAGTTAACAGGCTTTGGAAAGCAAACTTTTGAGAGGCGTAGAGGCGAGATGAGCTTCAGGAAATCTTCTTGATCAGTCGCTTTAAAGGGGTTGCGGTAGCAATGCGCAAGCTACGTGGCAGCAGTTGTGAATCGGTTAAGGCCGGGTATAAGTAACGGTAGGCAGTGGGCAACTCCCCCCCCTCCATGTGGTAGTAAGCAAGAAGTAGATCAATCTCTTTCTTGAGGTGCAGCCCTTCTTTGGCGGTAAGCGTTCCGGCCTTGACGGCTTTCTCAATCAGAGCCACCTGCCGGGTGCGCACGTATTCACGCATGATGATCTTTCGCTTCACCTTGCGTGTATTCTTTTGCAACTCAGAAGCATCGTGACTGCGGTAGTAGAAAGTCGTCTCATCCAGATGATAGAAATCCCAGTCGGTTTTGATGAGGACATCCATCCAGAAGATCCAGTCCTGCCAAGTGTTGATGGGAGCTTGGTCATCGTACCCTCCTGCTGCCTCCCATACCTCTCTCCGGAAGACCGCGCAAGTGTCGATCTGATTGTCCAGGATCATCTGGTCTATCGGCAAGGGGCGGTTACGCCAGAGTTGATCGGCAGTCCCGAACAGTTGCGCGTTGCCGTACACCACGCCCACGTTCGGCTTCTCTTCGAGGATAGCTACCGCATGGGCCAAGTGCTCGCGAGCCAGTTTGTTGTCGGCATCCAGAGGAAGAATGTACGAGCCGGATGCCGCGCGTATCCCGTTGTTGCGCGCACGCGCAACGCCTTGGTTGGTCTGACAAATTACGTGGTACCCCTCTTCTTTGTATTTATTGACAACTTGCTGGGTGTAAGGCTCCGGCGAGCCGTCATCTACGATAATGATTTCGACTTCGGCCAGCGTATTTGCCTCTACGCTCTCAACGGCTTCGGTCAGATACCTGCCATAATTGTAACAGGTGATAATTACCGACACCTTATACTTTGGGGAAGAGGCGTTCATGAAGATGTAGTCGTTGTGAAGGAGGAAAGCGTTAAAGAGATATCAATAAAGTCGTCCTCAAATGAAGCGATAGACATTCGGATTCAAAGATACACTAGGCCAATCAGATCAAAGTTATGGGGCTGAACCCACCACAAGGGGGCATTCGCTTTCTCAATCGCCATAGCTTTGAAATTTCATAGAGTGCCCTCCACGGTTTCGCCCTTAAGCTGCGGCTCTGACCTTATCAAGCCCCCCTCCCGTTCCCTCCTGCAAGCGATATGTAGATTGAGCATGGCCCACACGCCGCCGGTTGCTCCACGGTAGCCGTAACGTTTCACGCGCTTCCGGGGGGGAACCCTGATAAGCGCCCACCTACTCCCAGCTACAATAAACCTGACTGCCGCGCTCTTGGTCGTTCTCCACGCGCAGATAGACACCGATCTCCTGCTGCAGCTCCTCCACATGCGAGATTACGCCGACGATGCGGTTCTCCTTTTGCAGCGCCTTGAGCGTGTCGAACACCAGCCGCAGCGACTCGCGGTCGAGCGCACCGAAGCCCTCGTCGAGGAAGAAAAAGCTCTGCTCCGACTGGTTGAGCGACTTGACGTTCTCGGCCAGGGCCAGGGCCAAGCAGAGGGCCGCCTGGAAGGTCTGCCCACCCGAGAGGGTCTTGAGCAGCCGCGTGCGGCCGTCGTTGAGGTGGTCGCGCACCACGAACTCGTTGCCCTCGTTTAGTTCGAGGCTGAACTGGTTGCGCGTCAGGCGCAGGAAACGCTCGTTGGCCGCCTCGCAGAGGTTGTGCAGGTAGATCGACGAGACGTAGTCGACGAAGCCGCTGCCCCGGAACAAGCTGATCAATTCGTTGAGGTTCTCGCAGCGCTCTTGCTGCACGTCGAGGGTGAGTCGGGCCGCCTTGGCGTTCTGCATGCGGCGCGTGAGGTCTTCGACGGCCCGTAGGGCGCGACTGCGCTCGTCGCGCAGTTGGTCCAGCTTCTCGCGGCAGGTGGTTGCCTCGGTCGTCACCCGGGTGTGGTCGTCGGCGTCGTAGCACTGGCCGTCGGCCTGGCGGCGCAGCTCCTCCACGGTAATGCGGGCGGCGTCGCGGGCCTGCTGGTATTCGCGCAGACGGCTCCGCTCGGCCTCCACGTCGAGGGGTGCCCGCAGCACGGCCACCACCTCGTTGAGGTCGGCAAAGTCTTTCTCGACCAACAGGGCGGTCAGCTCCTCCTCCACCGCAGCCTGTTGCGCGTCGGTGGCCGCAAGGGCGTCGGTGGTGGAGGTGCGCTGCGCCTCGCAGGTGTTGAGTTGTTGTTGCAGGTCGCGGCGGTGGGCGTCGGCGGCCTCCCACTCGCGGGC
>JBARYS010000250.1:0-17388 GCA_049648155.1 Catalinimonas sp.
CCTACACCATCACGCTGCGGGCGGAAAATGCGCTGGGCGACGCCCGCACGTTCACCCGGACGGTGCGGGTGTTGCCCGGCCCCGACGATGCCGCCTGCAACGGGGCGGCGTTTGTGCTGCCTGAAAACGTGTGCGGCTTCGACACGCTGCGACTGCAAAACGACTCGGACGCCGACCTGTTCGACTTTACGTGGGACTTCTGCGCCGGTGAACTGGCCGAAACCCCTACCTCCTCGACGCGGCTGGGGGGGCTTAGTGGTGACTTCTACGCCGGTTTAGCCGCCGCGAAGAGTCTCAGCCGGTGGCACCTGTTCGTGCCGCTCTCGGTACGCAGTCAGGATAGCCCCCGGTTGGTACGCTACGACCTCAACAGCATCCGTAGCTCGGTGGTCACCCAGGCGGACTTGGGCAACTTCGGGGGCGCGCTCAACAACCCGGGGGCCACGGACATCTTGGCCGTCGGCAGCGACTGGCTGGGCTTCGTCGCCAATCGTAACGACGACCGCATCGTCCGGCTAGATTTCGGCAGGCAGCTCACCAACGATCCCGAAGCTACCGTCATCACCGCCGTCGGACGGCCGGACGGAGACCTGAGGGCCGTGCATGATTTGCGCGACGGCGTGGTACTGCTGGCCAGCAGCCGTACCGACAACCAGATGTTCGTCCACCAATTCGGCGACGGCCCCATGCCGATCCGAAGCCAGGTGGTACCCGGCACGCAGCGCATCGTGGGCACCTCCGGCCTCGGTGCGTTCGGCCTGATCCGCGACTGCGCGCGCTGGTACGCGCTGGTCCACGCGCCCGTACCGGACCGCTTCTACCTCCTCGATTTCGGTGCTTCGCTGCTCGGCGCGCCCGTCGTCACGAACATCACGGACCGGCTGCCGGGCATCACCGCCGTCAACGCCGTGCGGTTGGTGCGCGACGGAGGGCGTCTGTACGCCTTCATCATGCAGGATGATGGTCAGATCAAACGCGCCGACTTCGGCGACGACCTACTGGACATCCCAACGGTAACGACGCTTCCGGAGCTGGGGCTGAACCGCGCCTACGGGCTGGACTTTCTTCAGGATGAGTCTCAGTTTCTGGCCTTCGTGGTGGACAATGCCCTTGGTAATGCCCCCCGCTCGCTCAAGGAGTTGACCTTTCCGGAGACGTGCGGGGTGGCGTCGCCCCTACGCGCCGGGCGCGACCCGGGGGCGGTGGTCTTCAGGCAGCCGGGGGTACGGCAGGTATCGCTCACAGCGCTCGACCAGGCGGGTAATCTGCACGAATTCACGCAGCCGGTGGAGGTACGCGTGCCCGCCCGCCCTGACTTCGTCGTTACGGGCGGACGCTGCCCGGGGCGGCAGATCACCTTCACCAACACGACGGTCGTGGTCGAGGGGCGCGTGGCGAGCCTGCTGTGGAGCTTCGGCGACGGGACCACCTCTGCCGACCAGCAACCTACCCACACCTACACCGAGGCGGGCACCTATCAAGTGTCGTTGCGGGTGTTCTCATCTACCGGCTGTCAGGCCACCGTCAGCCGCCCCGTGCAGATCGACCCGGCCCCGCTGCCGGGCTTCAGCTTCTCGGCAACGCCCTGCTCGAACAATACCGTCCTCTTCAACGACTTGACGCAGACGTTCGGCGAGCCCATCGAAAGCCGGCGCTGGACGTTCGGCGACGTGGGCTCTTCCGAGGAGCGCAACCCCGCCTTCGTCTTCACGGAAGCGGGCACGTACGACGTGACGCTCACCGTGCTCAGCGCGGGAGGGTGCGACACGTCGGTCACCCAAACGATCACCCTGGCGACCGGCCCCGCCGTCGACTTCACGATCAACGAGGGCGACGCGGATACGCTGGACATATGCGAAGGCGATGAACTGCGGTTTGCTGCCGCCGTCGACCTGAACGGGACCACCGCAATGGAGACCATCTGGAACTTCGGCGACGGGACGACCTCTTCCGCCCCCAACCCGGTCTACACCTACACCGAGGTGGGTTTCTACGAGGTCAGTCTCGCCGTGGAGAACACCCTGGGCTGCCGCACCACGCGCAAGCGCCTGGTGAGAGTACGGGCCATCCCGGCGGCTACGTTCCGCACCACGGGCAACTGCGCGAACAGCACGACCACCTTTGCGATCAGCAGCATCGTGAGCGACGGCGACTTCATCGCCACGTGGGACTACGGCGACGGAACGACAGGTGCCGGCGAGATCACCACGCACGCTTACGACCAGCCCGGTACGTACACCGCTACCCTGACGGTGACCACTCAGTTCGGCTGCGACTCGACGCTTGCGCAAGCGGTGACGATAGCGCCCTCGCCGGAAGCGGCCTTTGCCTTCGACCTCGATTGCGACGGGCGGCGCGTGCGCTTCACCAACGAGGGCACTTCGGGCGGGGCGGTGAGCTACTTCTGGCGCTTCAATGACCCCAACAGCACGCCGGAGAACAACATTTCGTTCGAGGAGAACCCCACGCATATGTTCAGCCGACCGGGTACCTACCGCGTCGAACTCAGCGTCGACGGCACGGGCACCAGCACCTGCGGGGATACCACCTCGCGCCTGGTGACGGTCAGCGGAGGCACGCGCACCGTCTTCTCCTGGACGAACACCTGTGCCGGCGAGACCACCCGGTTCTTCGACCTGAGCGACTTCGGCAGCGACACCATCGTCTCTTACAGTTGGAACTTCGGCGGGCTGGGCTTCGCCACGGAGGCTTCGCCGGCGTTTCGGTTCCCCTCGCCGGGTACGTACGACGTGCTGCTGGCCGTTCGTTCGCGGGGCGGCTGTGAGGCCGACACCACCATTCCCGTGACAATCAGCGCCCGTCCCACGGCCGCGTTTACGTTCGACGGTACGGTCGGTGCGCCGCCGTTCGTGGTGAGCTTCACGAGCACTTCGCAGGACGCCGACTTCTTGGACTGGGACTTCGGCGACGGGCAGACCGGCACCGGTGCCGAGGTCACCAATACCTACGCCGCGCCCGGCACTTACGAGGTGCAACTGATCGCGCAGCGGAGCGCTTCGTGTGCCGACACCATCCGTGAGACCATCGAGATCATCGAAGAGGCGCTCTACGGCGTGGCGCTCACGAACCTACAGGTGGGCTTCAACGGCGACGTGCTGGTGGCCCGTGCCGACCTGACCAACGAGGGCACCGCCCCCCTGACGGCACTGAGCTTTACGACGCAACTAGGGCCGGGCGTGACGCTGCAAGAGGCGTGGATGGGCCTGCTCCGGCCGGGCGAAACCCAGGTGTACACCTTCCCGGCGCGGGTGCTGTCGGCGGCCGGCGGTAGGCTTCCGTTCTACTGCGTTGCCGCCGCCCTGCCCGACGGCCTGCCGGCCGAGGCTACCGACACTCTGAACAACGAGGCGTGCGCCGTCATCGAAGACCGTTTTCGTGTGTTTGAGCCTTACCCGAACCCCGCCGCCGGACAGGTTCAGGTGGTCTACACGCTGCCCGAGGCCGGAGATCTGGCGGTTGGGTTGTACAACGTGACGGGCCGCGAGGTGCAGCGCTACCGCCTTCCGAACGCCGACGCGGGCGTCTACTACCGTACCGTGTCTTTAGCCGACGTGCGGCCGGGTGTCTATTACCTCTCGTTCGATTACGCCGGCGAGCGGGTGCTTCGTAAGCTGGTGGTCGTGAAGTAGGGATTACAGACCGACACCCAGCGCCTCGCACGCCCGGCGGGCGGCGGCCTGTTCGGCCTTTTTCTTGCTGAGTC
This sequence comes from Catalinimonas sp., assembly GCA_049648155.1. Classification (GTDB taxonomy): domain Bacteria; phylum Bacteroidota; class Bacteroidia; order Cytophagales; family Flexibacteraceae; genus JBARYS01. The sequence continues at coordinate 3,725 of JBARYS010000250.1, forward strand.
CGCGCCCGGTGCTGACGGAGGTCTCGCCCAGCCACACCTCGGCCACGAATTCGCGGTGGTGCTGACTGCCCGACTCCTCCACGATCTTGAAGCGGGCAGTACGGCCCTCGCGCTGTGCCCATTCGATGAGCTTGCTCTTGAAGTTGCGGGTGGTGCGGACCAGTTGCGCCACGTCCATCTCCTCGACCAGTTGTTCGATCACGAAGCGGCGGGCCACCGCGTAGCCCCGGTCGAGGTAGACGGCCCCCACCAGTGCTTCCAGCGCATCGCCGTGGATCGACTTGTGGGAGTACTGCGACTTGCGGCGGTCGTCGTATCGAATCAGGTCCGAGAGGCCGATCTGCTGCGCCAGGCCGTTGAGCGACTCCCGGTTTACCATCCGCGAGCGGATTTCGGTCAGGAAGCCCTCGTCTTTGTAAGGATACTTCTTGAAGAGATATTCGGCCACAATCGCGCCGAGCAGCGCGTCGCCCAAGTATTCGAGCCGTTCGTTACTGTGGCTGCGGTGGGCGGCGTGACGCTGTCCGTCCTTCTGCTTGCCTTCGGCCGTCTGCGCGAGCACCGAAGTGTGGCGCACGGCCATCTGGTAGAGCGAGAGGTTGCGCGGGCGGACCCCCACGATGCGGGCCACGGCACCCAACAGTTGCCGGTCTTCCCGGCGGCGTAGGAGTCGTAGCCACGCCAGCACGGATTACGGGCGCGGTTTGCGGAAGATGATCGACGTGTTGTGTCCGCCGAACCCAAACGTGTTGCTCAGGGCCACGTCGACGGTGCGCCGTTTTGCCTTGTTAAAGGTAAAGTCGAGCTTCGGGTCGAACACCTCGTCGTCGGTGAAGTGGTTGATCGTCGGCGGCACCACGTCGTGGTGGACGGCCAGCACGCTCGCCACACCCTCGATGGCCCCGGCCCCCCCCAGCAGGTGACCGGTCATCGACTTGGTGGAACTGATGTTGAGGTTGTAGGCATCCTCGCCGAAGACCTCCAAGATGGCCCGCGTCTCCGAGGGGTCGCCCAGTGGCGTGGATGTGCCGTGGGTGTTGATGTAACTCACGTCGGCGGGCGAGATGCCAGCGTCGGCCAGCGCGTTGCGCATCACCATCATCACCCCGATGCCCTCAGGGTGGGGGGCCGTCAGGTGATAAGCGTCGGCCGACATGCCCGCACCGATCACCTCGGCGTAGATCTTGGCCCCACGCGCGCGGGCATGTTCCAGCTCCTCAAAGATCAGCGCCCCGGCCCCTTCGCCGAGCACGAAGCCGTCGCGATCCTTGTCGTAAGGGCGGGATGCCGTGGTGGGGTCGTCGTTACGCTCCGAAAGAGCCCGCAGCGCGTTGAAGCCGCCGATGCCCGCCTCGGTCACGGCCGCCTCCGAGCCGCCCGTGACGAAGGCCGTGCCCAGCCCCAGCCGCACGTAGTTGAAGGCGTCGATCATGGCATTGGTCGACGACGCGCAGGCTGAAACCGTGACGTAGTTGGGGCCCCGGAAGCCGTGGCGCATGGAGATGTGCCCAGCTACGATGTCGACGATCATCTTCGGAATAAAGAACGGGTTGAAGCGGGGCGTGCGGCCCTTTTCGGCGTAGTTGATCACCTCGTCTTCGAAGGTCTTGAGCCCGCCGATCCCCGAGCCCCAGATCACGCCGACGCGGTTGCCGTCCACGCCCCCGTCGAGCAGCCCGGCGTCCTTGATGGCCTCGTCGGCCGCCACCACGGCGTACTGCGAGAAGGGGTCCATCTTGCGGGCGTCCTTACGGTCGATGTAGTCCGTGGGGTCGAAGTTCTTCACCTCACAGGCGAACTTGGTCTTGTGCTTGGTGGCGTCGAATTTCTGGATAGGTGCCGCGCCGCTTTGACCGTCGAGCAGCCCGCGCCAGTATTCCGGCGCTGTGTTCCCCAGCGGGGTGAGCGCACCTACGCCCGTTACAACCACTCGTTTCAACGACATGACTTCGATACTAAAGGGAGAACTAAAAGTACGTGCAGAACAAAAAACGTACGCCGAAGGCGAGGCCTAAGCCCCGCCCGGAGTACGTTCGAAGGGGTAGGTTACTAAGCCTTGGCGTGCTCTTCGAGGTAAGATACGGCCTGACCCACGGTAGAGATGTTTTCGGCCTGATCGTCGGGTATGGAAATGTCAAACTCTTTTTCAAACTCCATGATCAGCTCGACGGTATCGAGCGAGTCGGCCCCCAGATCGTTGGTAAAGCTCGCTTCGGGAGTCACTTCCGACTCTTCTACGCCCAGCTTATCTATGATGATACTTTTTACTTTTTGAGAGATTTCTGACATTTTGGTACATTTTGTAGTAAAACCAGAGCGCAAAGAAATGCATTCGCCGCAAGATTGTCAACACAGCCTGTACGGTTGCGGCCTCACGGCGCTCTGATGGGCAAAAGTACGGGTGCAAGGTTGAAGCAGTTTTTAGAATCGCCTTAGATTGCATTTATCATGTCGTAATATATAAATTTACCATCAAATAGGCCGTGCTCTTTCTGCCCATTGCGGTAGAAGATCACTTTTAAACGCACCGGGTAAGTCGGGGAATTGTCGCAGTTTTGCAGGGTATACGAGCTACCCACACATCCCTACAAAGCGTCTTTTATGACCATTCCCTCGAATCGTACTAAGATTCTGGCAACCGTTGGCCCTGCCTCGCGCGATATTGACGTGTTACGTCAACTGATCGGTGCGGGTACCGATGTGTTCAGGCTCAATTTCTCGCACGGCTCACACGAAGACCACCGCCGCGTGGTGGACAACGTGCGCCGGCTGAACGAAGAGTTGGGTGTTTATACCTGCTTATTGCAAGACTTGCAGGGGCCGAAGATCAGGACCGACGAGGTAGAAGACAACGGCGTGGAAATTTGCGCCGGCCAAACGCTGCGCATCCAGACGGAGAAGGTACTCGGCAATGCCGAGCGCATCAGCACCACCTACCAACAGTTGCCCGACGACGTGGCGGTGGGCGACACCATCCTGATCGACGACGGCAACCTAGAGCTACGCGTGACGGGCGTCGAGCCGGGCAAGGTCGTCACCGAAGTTATCTACGGTGGCCTGCTGAAATCCCGCAAGGGCATCAACCTGCCCAACACGGCGGTCTCGGCCCCCTCGCTGACCGAAAAGGACCATGAGGACTTGCTCTTCGGCCTCGACGAACTGGACGTAGACTGGGTGGCGCTCTCGTTCGTACGTACGGCCGACGACATCCTGGCCGTTAAGAAGATCATCGAGGAGCGCGGTAAAAAAACGAAGGTGGTCGCCAAGATCGAGAAGCCGCAGGCGGTCGACAACATCGACGCGATCATCGAGGCGACCGACGCGCTGATGGTAGCCCGCGGCGACTTGGGCGTGGAGATTCCGATGGAGAAGGTGCCGATGGTGCAGAAGTCGATGGTGAGCAAGTGCAACCGGGCGGGCAAGCCGGTCATCATCGCCACGCAGATGATGGAGAGCATGATCACCAACCCGCGCCCCACGCGCGCCGAGGCCAACGACGTGGCCAACGCCGTGCTCGACGGGGCCGACGCCGTGATGCTCAGTGCCGAGACGGCCGCAGGCAGTTACCCCGTGCGGGCCGTGAGCGCCATGCGCCGTGTGACCGCCCAAGTTGAGGATAACACGAAGGTCATTTACAACAAGTACCTGATGGAGCCGGCGTCGGAGCTACCCATCTCACCGAGCGACAGCGTGATGGCTTCGGCCTGTCTGCTGGCGAAGACCACGCACGCTAAGGCCATTTGCAGCATCACCAGCTCGGGCTACTCAGCGCTCCGGCTGGCGCGCCACCGGCCGGGCGCGCAGATGTTCGTCTTCACCCGGCGGCGGCATTTGCTCACCCAACTCGGGTTGGTGTGGGGCGTACGCACTATTTACTACGAGAGCAAGGATACGACCGATGAGATTGTCGAAGACTTAAAGAACATCCTGATTGAGCGGGGCCACCTGACCTCCGGCGACCTTTTCATCAATACGGCCAGCGTTCCCATCCGGGAGAAGAAGCGCGCCAACATGGTGAAGCTGACGGTCGTCGATTAGGCAGGTAGACCCGACCACGGTTTTGACGCAATGAACAACCTAAACATCGCGCTCCTGGAGCGCCTCTGCCGAACGCCCGGCGCACCCGGTTTTGAACACCGCGTACGCCGGGCGGTAGAAGAAGAAGTTGCCCCCCTGGTCGACGACACCTGGACGGACTCGCTCGGTAACTTGATTGCCCTCAAGAAGGGCAGCAACAACCCTGAGGGGCTAAAGGTGATGGTGGCCGCCCACCTCGACGAAATCGGCTTCATCGTGACGCATATCGACGATGACGGATTCGTCCGGTTTCACCCCTTGGGTGGATTCGACCCGAAGACGCTCGTGGCTCAGCGCGTGATCATCCACGGCAAAAAAGACCTGCTGGGGGTGATGAGCAGTAAGCCCATCCACGTGATGACGCCCGAGGAGCGCAAGACGCCCCCGCAGATCAAAGACTTCTTTATCGACCTGGGTATGCCGCCCGAAGAGGTAAGGCGGGTGGTGAGCGTGGGGGATGCCGTGACGCGCGAGCGCGAACTGATCGAACTGGGACAGTGCGTCAGCGGCAAGTCGCTCGACAACCGCGTGTCGGTGTTCGTGCTCATTGAGGCGCTACGGCAACTCGAGCGCGCCCCCTACGACGTGTACGCCGTCTTCACTGTGCAGGAAGAGGTGGGGCTGCGGGGCGTAAGCGTGGCAACGCACGCCATAGAGCCGGACTTCGGCATCGCACTCGACACCACCGTGGCCTACGACCTGCCCGGCGCGCAGCCGCAGGAGCGGGTGACCAGCCTCGGCGCGGGGGCGGCCGTCAAGATCATGGACGCGTCGGCCATCTGCGATTACCGGATGGTGCGCTTCCTGAAGCAGATCGCCGACCAGTACGCCTTGCAGTGGCAGCCCGAGGTGCTCACGGCCGGCGGTACCGACACCGCCGGGCTACAGCGCCAGGGACGGCGCGGGGCCATCGCCGGGGCCATCTCGATCCCTACGCGCCACCTGCACCAGGTGGTTGAGATGGCGCACAAGGCCGACATCGACGCGGCTATTCAACTGCTTGCCAACGCACTCGGCGACATCGCCGAGTACGACTGGGAGCACAGCAGCTAAGGTATCAGCTCCTTTAAAAGTATCAGTCGATTTTGACCGTCAGTACCGGCCGGGGCGTTTGGTTGACCACGTCCTCGGCAATGCTGCCCCGGAACAGGTGCGCCAGCCCCTGCCGCCCGTGGGTGGCCATCGCGATCAGGTCGACACCGCGCTCTTCGGCGAAGTGCATGATGCCCCGCTCAGTGTTGCGGTCGTTCCACACGTGGGTGTCGTAGTCGTGCATCGCGTGCCGTTCGGCAAAGTCGGCCAGCTTCTGCCGCATGGCCTGCGAGGTCTGGAAGTTGCCCGGCGTGTTGACCATCAGCAGGTCCACGTGGGCGTCGAAGATACCTTGCATGGTCTTGACCTGTTTGACCAACTCTGCCACCCGTTCGTTACCGTCGGTAGGCAGCAGGATGCGGCGCGGCGCAAAGGCCCCCTCGTCAGCGTGATCCCGGACCGACAGCACCGGGCAGGCGGCGCGGCGCACGACCTTCTCGGTGGTGGAGCCGACGAGCGTCTCGTCGAGGCTCCCCACGCCCTCGGTGCCTATCACGATCAGGTCGACCCCGTGGTGGGCGGCGAAGGTCTCGATGCTGCCCAGCACACTGCCCATCACGACGTGCGTGGAGATCTTCGCACCCTCGAACTGCGAGGCAGCCTTCAACTCCTCCATGTACCGCTCGGCCTGTTCGATCAGCTTCAGCGTGAAGACCTGATCCATGCCGCCGTCGCCGCCGCCGGTGCCCACGGAGGGCGCGCCGCCGCCTATCGGTTCGATGACGTGCAGGGCGTGCACGTGCGCACCCGTGCGGCGGGCCAGGTCGCAGGCGGTATGGAGGGCGTCGAAAGCAGCCTCGGAGAAGTCGGTGGGGGTAAGTAGCGTTTTCATGGCGGTGGGGTCGGGGTGGAAAATTGGGCCGCTCAACTGCCCGGCGGCTATGAGCAAATGTATTCGGCTGGGCAGTGGGAGAGGGTGACTAAAGTCATCGTTACGAGCAACCTGCGTTCCCTCGCCCGCCGGGCCGGGGGCTTCCGCGTGCTAGGCCGCCGGGCGCAGTTCCGCCGCTCCGCCGGGTGGTTCGTCGGCCGGAACCGGGTGTTCTTCCGCGCCGGATTGAAAGCGCCTGTACGCTCAGATAGCTTTGCTGGTCGACACGAGCGGCGGCCTTTTCCGCCGTTGCCGTGCCGGACGCCTTACTCTTCTCTACTGGTTAACCATAAAGTCATGATCGTCACAAAGCACGTTAAGTCCGCCATGAGCGTGATCAAGATCGCCCAGCAACACCCCGAAGGGAGCTACGTGCGGGGCTGGTTGAAATCGTGGGAAAACTACTACCGCGCCGACGAGCGCAACATCCCCCGCGAGCTGCGGCGCGCCAGCACGCGATGAGCCCGCGCGCCACGGGGGCGTACGGTGGCTTCGCCCAGACCAAAGGATTTTAACTCTTCCGGCGAGGGTGCGTAAAAAAAGTTTATAGCTTCAACCAAACGCACTCTACATATGAAGGACCCGATCCAGAAGAACGACCTGACTCTTTTGACTCAGCCACCGCACGCCCCCGTCGTCTCGATCTACCTCGACACGCACCGCAAAGGTCACCAGACGCTCGAACAGCAGGACGCCACGCAACTGAAGAACCTCCTGAAGGAGGCCCGCCAAAAGCTCGCCGATTCTGGCTACGACCTTGAAAAGACCACCGTCGACGACATCTTCAAGCCCGCCGAGGCGCTGCTGGAAGACGCCGGTTACTGGCGGCACCAGGACCACGGCCTCGCACTTTTTTTAGGTCAGGGGCTATTTAAGACCTACCGGTTGCCCCACAACGTGCGCAACCGGGTGGTGGTAGACGCCACCGCCTGGATTGTGCCGCTGACCAACACGCTCAACAAGCAGGACCGCTACTACGTTCTGGCCGTCAGCCAGGGGCACGTGCGCCTGCTGGAAGCGTCGCCCTACGAGATTAACCTCGTGCCGATGGACGGCGACATCCCGACCAGCCGCGAGGAGGCCGAGCAGTTCGAAGACGGCGAGCCGCAGTTGCAGTGGCGCGGCGGCGTGGCCGGTCGCCTCGGACAGGGGGCCATGTTCCACGGCCAGGGCGAGGGCAAAGACACCTACAAGACCGACATCGCCCGCTACTTCCACGACATCGGGCGTCCGCTGGAACACCAGTTGAACGCCACCAAGCCGCTGCCCCTGCTGTTTGCGGGGCTGGCTTTCGAATTCGCCATTTTCAAGGAGACCACCCGCTACAACCACCTGCTGGAAGACCGCTTCATCGAGGGCAACGCCGACGACTTGTCCGACAAGGAGCTGCACGGCCGCAGCCTGGAGGTGATGCAAGACTTCTTCCGGCGTGCGCGCCACGAGAAGCGCGACAAGGTGCAGCAGTTCTACGGCACCGATCAGGCCTCGGAAGACCCGTACGACGTGGTGCGCAGCGCCCTGATGGGCAAAGTCGACACGCTCTTCGTGGCCAACAACAAGGAGATCTGGGGCAAAGTCGACCTGGAGACCTTCGAGACCTCGCCCGCCGAAGGCCCCGCCCCCGCCACGCGCGAGTTGCTCAACTACGCCGCCGTGCAGACCCTGATGAAGAGCGGAGAGGTGTTTATGGTGGACGTTACGGAAGATGAAATTTCGATGCCGGGCACGACCAACGACTCCGGCATGGTGGGCCTCTACCGCTTCTAAAGCATCACGATTTTTCAATTCAAAGCCGAACCCAGGTTCCACCCGCACGCCGGGTGAGCCTGGGTTCTGTCGTGAAAGTCAGTTTGTCACTTGCTCATCGCGCACGCGCAGCCGCTGGCCGACGATGATCTCGTTGCCGGGCAGGTTGTTGATCTCCTGCAGGCGTTTCACGCTGATGCCGAAGATGCGCGAGACGGTGAAGAGCGTCATACCCTGCTCGACGGTGTAGTAGCCGTCTTCTGATTCGGGTGGCTTGGCCTTGGCCACCGTCTCGGGGGCGATGATGTAGTCGCCGGTGCGCGTGACCCGGAACGGCTGGAACGGCTCCAGCTTCTTGCCGGCATCGACGCGGTTCAGCGCGGCGAGCGCCTCGGGGGTGGTGCCGTAGCGCCGGGCGAGGTCAGCCATCTCGTCGTCGGGCTGCGTGATGTAAGCCATCGCTTCGGCTTGGTAGTTGGGCCCGCCCACCACGTAAAACTCCACGCGCCGGTTCAGTTGCCGCCCCGTCAATGTCAGGTTGCTCACCAGCGGGTTCGACTCACCGCGCGCGTCGATGACCAGATCCGAGCGCCGCAGCCCTTTGTCGGTCAGATAGTCGCGGGCGGCCTTCCCGCGCCGTTGCGAGAGCTTCTGGTTGTAGTCGCTGCTGCCGATGTCGTCGGTGTTGGCGTTCATCTCGATCTGCACTTCGGGGTTCGCCTCGGCGTAAGCCACGATGTCTTCCAGCACCTGACGGGCTTCGGGCCGCAGCTCCGACTTGTCGAAGTCGAAGTAGATGTTTTCAAACAAGATGCGCGTGGCGATCTGGTCGGAACCCTGCACGTCGACCGTGTCGATGACCTGCCGGCGTGGGTCAGCCAGTTTGCCCTCGCGCACCACCACGCGGTAGGTCGTGTCGGCCGGGAGGTTTTTGAACTGAAAGAGCCCGTCGGCGTCGGTCAGGGTGAGCTTAAAAGGTTTCTCGTTGCGGTTAAGCTGCACCTCGACGCTGTCGAGCGGCTCGTTGGTCTCCTCATCGACGATACGCCCGGCGATGGTCACACTCTCAAACTGGGCGATGGAGTCCTTTTCGACCTCGGCGATGAGCGCCACTTCCGGTTGCTTTTCGAATCGGTAGAGGTTGTCGTTGCCGTCGCGGTTGCTGGTCAGGTAACCGATGTTTTGCCCCAACACCAAGTAAAAGTCGTCGCGAGCTGAGTTGTAGGGCAGCCCGGCGTTGAATACCTCCGTAAAGTTGTTGCGCGCCACGAAGATGTCGAGTCCGCCGAAGCCCTCGTGCCCGTTGGAGGCGAAGAAAAGCGCGCCCTCGTCGGTCTGGTAGCTGGGCGAGATGTCCTCGAACGGCGTGTTTACCTCTTTCCCTAGGTTGACCGCCTTTTGCCAGCCTCCGGCCGCCTCGTCCCACACGCTGTACCAGATGTCGCTCATGCCAAAGCCGCCGGGGCGGTCCGAGACGAAATAGAGCGTGTCGTCGAAGGCCCCCAGCGAGGGCTGCTTGGTGTCGTAGCCGGGGTAGTTGACGGCCTCCGGCAGCCGCTCGGGGCGCGACCACCCCTCCTCGTCGAGGGTGCTCACGTAGAGGTAGCACTCGCCGCCACCCTCCCAGCAACTAGTGTAGTAGAACCGGGTGCGGTCGCGCGAGAACACGCCCGCCCCGTCGTTGCGGATAGTATTGATCTTCTCGAAGTCGTCGTCAGGCGTGGCCGGCTGCCACTGACCGGTGCTGTCCTGTTCGTAGCGCAGCAGGTCGCTGTAGAACTGCCCGGTGCGGTCGTCGATGGCCTTCCCCTTCGCGTCGGGGCGCACGGCCGTGATCACCAGAGCGCTGTCGTGCTTCCAGATCGCCGGGGCGTACTCCATATCGGGCGTGTTGACGGGGCCCGGCAGCACCTCCATCCGCGTGGTCCGGGTGGGCTTCTGCATCTCGCTGATCGCCAGCGTGACGCCGTTGTTTTCCAGTACGGCCCGGTCGCGCCACGCCCGCTCGGCTTCGGTGGTGGGGCGGAAGCGCCCCAGAAAATCCTCGAATTCGGCCTGCGACGCGTCGTACTTGCCGTTGAGCTTCAGCATCAGGGCGTACCAGAACGTCGCGGTCAGGTCGTAGTCTCCGCCCTCTTGCTTCGCCTGGGCGTAAGCCGCCTCGGCCTTGGGGTACTCGAAGTACTGCCGGTAGGCGTCGCCCAGCCGGAGGGCGGCATAGGCGTTCCGGGGCGCCTCCTCGGCCGCCTCGCGGAAGTATTCGGCGGCCTTGTAGTACTCCTCCCGTTCGAAGTACTGCTCGCCGGTGCGCACCTTCGGGGGGAGCCGCCGGGGCACTTCGGGGGCCACCTGCGCCCACGCCGGAGCGGCCATAAGCAGCAGCAGATACGTCAGCAGAGTTCTCATATGCGGGGAGTAGAGAAGCGCTTGCGGCTGCGCTCTTTAAAGTTGCGAATGGTGAGCGTGATCTCGTAGGCCCCGCGCCCGTTGGTCTGGTAGCGAAGGCGCGAGGCGTTCACGTCGTAGCTGAAGCCGATGGTGTAGACGGGCGTACCCAGCCCGGTGCTGACGATGACGGCGTCGCCGTAGCGGTACCAGGCCCCGAACATCACGTCGGCCTCACCGAACGGCCCGAAGGGGCTCTCCACCACCCGGTAGCGGGAGTAGAGGCCGCTGTTCACCTGGTAGAGGCCCCGCTGGTAAAGCACGAGGGCGTTGGGCGAGAGGTAGAACTTCTCGCTGATCCGGAACTCGGCCCCGGCGTGGCCCTTCCAAAGCACCGGCAGGCGGCTGGAAAAACCCTCGCGCATGGCCTCGTCGGGTTGGTTCAGGTGCGATCCGGCCGCGCCGACGTAGTAGCTCGCCGGCGAGCGCACGAAGTCGCGGCCGGGGTTCGAAGCCCACAGCACCCCGGCTTGCAAGTCGAAGAACGTCCGCTGCGGGTTGATCATCGACACGTTTACCGGCTGGGCGGGGTCGTAGCCCACGAACGGATTGAACTGCGACCCCCACTCGGTGTTGCTCAGGTCGAGGCTGCGCTGCACGGCCCCGCCCTGCGCGGCCACCACCAGCGCCGAGGCCGTACGCTTCCGCAGCAGGTCGTAGGCGAAGCTCACATTCACGCCCGTGGTGTTCAGGTTGCCGTCGCCGACGCGGTCGTTGTAGAGCGACACGCCCACGCCACCGTAGTGCGTTTCCTCCACCTTGCCGCCCCGCAGCGGGGCAATCACCGAGACCTGGTTGGTCAGGTAGGGCACCACGATGCTGCGCCACTGCGACCGGAAGCCCGCCGACAGGGTAAGGTCCGGCTCGATGCCCGCCAAGGCGGGGTTCAGGTAGAGAGACGAGGCGTAGAACTGCGAGAAGTGGGCGTCTTGCGCCCGCCCGTACCCCGCCACCAGCAGCAGGAACGGCAGGAGGCGGAGGTAGCTTTTCTTCATCATGATGGTGTCTCGTCGCGTCTGGTAAGTCATGCCCCCCGGGTGATTACTGAATTAACGTGGCCGTGCCCACCTTCTCGAAGGTGTTGCCGTCCGTGAACTTGCCGCGCAGCACGTAGGTGTAAGCGCCGATGGGCAGCATCTCGCCGGCATTGTTGCGGCGGCCGCTCCACCCCACCTGATTCGCCTCCGAGAAGGTGCTGGTCTCGTAGACCACCTGTCCCCAGCGGTCGAAGACGACGAACGAGAAGTCGCCCGCCTGAATGTCGGTGCCGAACACCCGCAGGTTGCGGTCGTCCTCCAGGTCGGCGTTCGGCGAGAAGATGTTCGGCACGTAGACGATGCGCGTGCGGATCACGTCGACGAACGCGCGCGCCGTGTCGCGGCACCCGAAGGCGTTCTCGGCGATGAGCGTCACCTGGTAACGGCCCTCCTCGGCGTAGGTGACCAGCGGCTCCGCTTCGGCACTCGTCCGGCCGTCGCCGAGCAACCACTCGTAGGTGGCATTCGGGTCGGGAGCCAGCGGCAGTAGCCGCACGGGATCACCCAGCAGCACGCCCTCGCGGTCGGCGGCAAAGCGCGCGTCGGCGGGCGGGTTCAGTTCGGCGGAAAGTTGCGCTGAGACCGTATCGCAGGCGTTGTACACCCGCAAGCGGAAGCGCACGGTCTGTCCCAGGTCTCCCGGACCGACTTCGTAAGTGGTCAGCGGTGCGTCCGGGTCGGCAATCGTGCCCGTGCCGTCGCTCTCCCAGCGGTACGCTAGGTCGCCGCCGTTGGTCACCGCGCGCAGCGGAACCGCAGTCCCGCCGCAGAACGCCCCGAGCGAGTCGACCTGCATCGTGATGGTGTCGGAGAACAAGACCAGGGTAGCGGCCGAGTCCACGCAGCCGCGTGCGGAGGTAACCGCCACACTGTATCGCCCGCCGGTCGCGACCTCAATGGTGCGGCTCGTCTCGCCCGTGCTCCAGGCGTAGAGCACGCCCGCTCCGCCCGCGTCGAGCGTCACGGTCGGCACGCCGCAGCCGAAGGTGGTATCGGCCAGCGGCACGGCCGGTAACGGATACACCTCGAGCGTGAAGGAGCCGCCCGATGTGTCCGCACAGCCGAGCGCGTTGAAGGCCACCACGCGGTAGACGCCCGTCCGGCGCGCCGCGAAGGTCTCGCCGGTAGCACCCGCTACGGGCTGGTCGTTAAGCAGCCACTGGTAGGTCACGCCACCCTGGGCGGTCAGCACCGTGCTGTCGCCCGTGCAGAAGCCGTCGCTGCCCGTGGGAGCCAGCCCCGCCGTGGGGAGCGCCGCCACCGTGACGGTGAACGCCGCCGAGGAGTCGGTGCAGCCGCGCTGATCGAACGCCACCACCTGGTACCGGCCCGCCGTGGTGATGGTCAGTTGCGCGGTGGGTTGTAAGGTAGTGATGAAGGTGCCGTCGCGTAGCCAGCGGAATCCGGCCAAGTTGTCGTCAGGGGTGGCGGTGGCTGTCACCGACAGCTCTTCCCCGGCGCAGATCGTCGTGTCGCCCGGCGTACTTAGGGCTATCTGCCGCTCCGGCACGAAGTCGACCACGACGGCGGCCGAAGTGTCGCGGCAGCCGTCGTCTTCAAAGACGATCACCGTGAACGACCCGTCGAGCGGCGAAGTCGCCAGCGGCGAGGTGCCGGCGGCAAACACTACGCCGTCGCGCAGAAACTCGTACCGCAGCGCCGCGCCCGTCGTCACCGGGTCGCTTCCCGACGCGTCGAGGCGCACCGTGTCACCCCGGCAGAGCAGATCGCTGTCGGCCAGCAGGTCGGCGGTGGGTTGCGCCTCGAAGCCCACGGCGACGGTGCGCGACGTGTCTGCACAGCCCAGGACATTGAGCGCCACCACTTGGTAGTCGCCGGCCAGCGTTGCGGCCAGCGCCGTGCCGTTGCTCGTTCCCAGCGGCGTGCCGTTCCGCAGCCACTGATAAGTAGCGCCGCCCGTCGCCAGCAGTTCGAGCGTATCGCCCGGACAGATGGTGCTGCCCTCGGAGATCGCCGCGACGGGCGGCGCGACCACGCCGACGTTGACCACCTCGGAAGTGTCGGTGCAGACTCCGCCGTCGCTGATGGCTACTTGGTAAGCCCCCGCCGTCCCGATGCGTAGCTCGGCACCAATTGCCCCCGTGATGGCGCTACCGCCGCGCAGCCACTGGTAGCTTACCCCCGGCGGCGTGGCTGTGGCAACGAGGGTGATAGAGTCGCCGTCGCAAATGGTCGTGTCGCCCGCCAGGTTCACGGTCACCTGCGGCCCGCTGAAGAGGATCGTCTGGGCCGCACTCGTGTCGCTACAGCCGCCCGCCTCGGTGACGACGACTCGGAAGGTGCCGTCTTGCAGAGAGATGGCCTGCGAAGAAGTGCCGGCGGCAAGCACCGCCCCGTTGCGCAGGAAGGTGTAGGTCAAAGCCGCGCCGCCCGTC
>JBARYS010000251.1:0-2283 GCA_049648155.1 Catalinimonas sp.
GTGTGGCACCGGCGGCTGGTGGTAGCGCCGTCGCGGTGAGCCGGCACCGGCGGGGCAGTCCTCAACAAAGCGCGCGGCGGGGGCGTTGTTAAAGGGCAACCCAACGCTACCTTTTTATGCTGAAGTGGATCGACGTGATCAAGTTCACGAACAAGGGCAACCCGCCCCCCGACCGCACCGTGCGCCGCACCGACGCCGAGTGGCGCGCGCAGCTCACGCCCGAGCAGTACCAGGTGACCCGCCGTAAGGGCACCGAGCGGGCCTTTTCGAGCGACCTGTGCGGACTGTTCGAGCCGGGTCGCTACGCCTGCGTGTGCTGCGACACGCTGCTGTTCGACGCCGCCGAGAAGTTCGACTCCGGCACGGGCTGGCCCTCGTTCACGCAGCCGGTCAAAGAGAACGCCGTCGCTTACCACCTGGATAAGAGCTACGGGATGCGGCGCGTCGAGACGACCTGCAACACGTGCGAGGCGCACTTGGGGCACGTCTTTCCCGACGGCCCCGCCCCGAGCGGGTTGCGCTACTGCATGAACGCGGCGGCACTGGCGAAGGTGAACGACGAAGGGGCGCGGGCCACGTTCGGCGGCGGCTGCTTCTGGTGCACGGAAGCCGTGTTCCGCCGGATGGAGGGCGTGATCGACGTTACGGCGGGCTACGCGGGCGGCACGCTGCCCAACCCCACGTACAGGGAGGTCACGAGTGGCCGCACGGGCCACGCCGAGGTGGTGCAGGTCACCTACGACCCCGCGCGGGTGGCTTACGCCGACCTGGTGCGGGTACACTTAGCCACGCACGAGCCCGCCCTCACGGCCGAGCAGACGGGCAGCAACTACCGTAGCCTGATCCTGACGCACGACGAAGCGCAGGCAGACGCGGCCCGCAAGGCGCTGACCCGCCACCAGGCGGACACCGGCCGGGAACCGGCCACCGAGGTCGGCCCGCTGGAAGCGTTCTACGCCGCCGAAGAGAAGCACCAAGATTACTACGGCAAACACCCCGAAAAGCCGTTCTGTACCGGCGTGATCGATCCGAAACTGCGAAAGCTACGGGACGCCTCGGCTCATCTGCTGAAGCCGGCGGTGTCGTAGCAAATCACTTCTCAGACCGAAGGGCATAAAAAAACACAAGCGATGCTCGGTGGCATCGCTTGTGTGATACAGCATTGCTATCTGATTTGAGAACCCTAGAGAGGCTACAAACACGTCGCCATCAAGCCCTTACAGGGTTTTGATCGCAATTATTTACAAATCATTTACTGATGCTATATGTCGTCCCGAACGCGTCGGGAAGCTGTCTCGATTACCAGTTCCGGGGAGCACGGGGGCGCTCCTCGCGGGGACGGGCCTCGTTGACGGTCAGGTTACGACCGCCGAGCTCGGTACCGTGCAGATTCTCGATGGCCTCGCCGGCCTGGCCGCTGTCGTCCATTTCGACAAAGCCGAAGCCTTTCGAACGACCGGTTTCGCGGTCTTTGATGACAGTAGCGCTTTTCACTTCGCCGTACTCACTGAAGAGGTTGTACAGCTCGTCGTCTGCCATACGGTACGGCAGATTACCTACATAAATATTCATGAAACATGAGAGATTAAACTGTGACGTCGTCAAACTTGCTGCCGCACCGCCCGCCACACCGGCCGTGATTCAGAGGGTCGCCCACGGTACCTGGTTTAAGGCCGGCACGAGGAGATCGCCACGGCAAAGGTATCAATTTGTGAGGCATCTTTGCTCATCCGTCGTCGCTTTTTTACCTTGGAGCGCCCGATCCCCACTTTTCTTTCGCTTTCTTCCGCCTCTCTTATTGCCCCATGCGCTCCTACGCCGCTCTCACCCTCTTGTGCTGCTGGTTCGTCGCCTGCCAAACGGAGACACCCGAAGAGCGCGCCGTGCGCTTAGAAACTGAGGCTGAGGACCTCATGCACACGCACGAAGAGACAGCCGAAGAGCTGATGGAGGAAGGCCTGACGGCCGAAGAGCTTGCCGAAGCCGACGGCAGCACGCTCGACGCGCTGCAACGGATGGCCCACCGCGAGGTGCTGATCGACCGCCTGACGCTGGAAGACTCACTGCGCACGCTCTACGCGTCGTTCAACCCCGAGGCCATCGGGCTGGCGTACGAGCCGTTCCGTTACGCCGTGATCGGCTTCTTCGGCCTCCGGCAAGAGGGGCGGGTGCGCGAAGACCGCGAGCTGATCTCGGTGATCGACTTTACGAAGTCGAGTTGCGAAAAGCGCTTCTGGACACTCGACCTGGCCGACGGCAAGGTGGCGCACCACACCTACGTAA
>JBARYS010000252.1:0-10877 GCA_049648155.1 Catalinimonas sp.
GATCGAACGTGAGTGCCGAGACGCTCGTGGCGAAGGTGATGCTGCCCGCACCCACGTTGGCGTCGACCGCGCGGCCGTAGCCGGTTTCGCCCGTGACGGCCTCCCACGTGTCGCCCCGCAGCGCCCAGACGCGCCCCGCCAAGCCGTAGACCACGCCGTCGAGCTCAGCCAGCGCCTGCTCGGCACCGGCAGGCAGCGGCGAGGGCAGCGGCGACCAGTTGCGGTTGTCGAGCAGGTTGTCGGCGAGTGCGCCCACCTGTAGGCCGTTCGTCGTGACAACCACCAGCCGCTCACCGGCCGAGACGGCACTACTGTAGGTCGCCATCTGTACGCCCGCCTCGTCGCGCAGCGTGTAGTTCTCGCGCACCTCGGCGCGCACCAAATCAAGCACCACCACGCCGAAATCGCACGAGAGATAAGCCAGCGTGCCGTCGACGTAGATGTGGTTGATGCGCCGCGACCCCTGGATGCTGCCGGCCCGGACGATGGCCCCGATGGTGCGGATGGTGCCGTCGTCGCCCACCAGGTCGATGCCTCCGTCGGTGTAGGCCACTACCAGCAGGCCCGCCTCGGGGCTGTGTTTGATGTCTCGCACGCTCACGCCCGAGATCCCGTCGATCTTCGAGAGGCGGCGTACGGACCCGTCGCTACGGTCGTAAAAGAAGAGCCCGCCCCGCGAACCACCCCAGATGCGGTCGCCGACCCGCTCCACGTCATCGAGTTGATTGAAGGAGGGATGCGTGCGCCAGGTGCCGATGGGAATGTCCTGCGCGCGCGCGGCGAGGGGAAAAAGCAGCAGTAGGAGGAGGTATCTCATCGGGAAGAGAAACGCGCCGGGGGGGTAAATCGTGCGTCGGCGGCGTGCGCGCGCATCCCCTCCACGAAGCAGCGGCGGCACCGGGCCTCGTAGGCCTCTTGCTCGCCCAGCAGCACGGTCTCGGCGTCGGGCACCAACCGGAACGAGTAGGAGGCCACCTGCCCGCACACCATGCAGACGGCGTGCATCTTGGTGATGTACTCGGCGCGCGCCAGCAGGGCGGGCATGGGGCCGAACGGCTTGCCGGTGAAGTCCATGTCGAGGCCCGCCACGATCACGCGCTTGCCCCGGTCGGCCAGGTAGCTGCACACCTCCGGCAGCGCCGCGTCGAAGAACTGCGCCTCGTCCACGCCGACTACCTCGGCCCCGGCGGCCGGTTCGATCAACTGTTCGGCGCGCTCCACGGCTACGGCGGGCTTGGCGCGCCGGCTGTGCGAGATGACGCGCTCGGCGTGATAGCGGGTGTCAAGGGCGGGCTTGAACGCGACGACCTGCTGTCGGGCCAACTCAGCGCGGCTAAGGCGACGGATCAGCTCCTCGGTCTTGCCGGAGAACATGGAGCCGCAGACGGCTTCGATCCACCCCACGCGGGGCGCAACCTGATCGTAAAAAGGGGGTTCGACGAACATCGGCAGGAGGATAGAACCACGAAGATAACCGGCAACCCGCATCCGGGGCGTCCGGCCGCTGCCGCACCCGCCGGTTGCCTACAGATAGAACGTATAGTAGCCCTGTCGGCCTTTTTCGTCGATGCCCTCGATGATGGTGCGGCCGCGCGCCCGTTGCAGAAGCGTTTCCAGGTCGCGCGGGTGCTGCACGGGTTGCCGGTCTACGGCCGTGATGATGAAGCCCTCGCGCAGGTTGGTATTGCTCAGGGCACCGTCGCGCACGCGCAGAATCCGCACGCCGCTCTTGATGTCGAGGCGGTCGCGCTCCACTTTCGATACGACCTCGAAGTCGGCCGAGAGCAGTTCGGAGGTGTAGGTCTCGCGGCGCAGGCGTTCGTAGGTACCCTCCCGGTTGGTGAGTTGCAGCTCGGCGGTCTGCACGCGGCCGTCGCGGCGGTACTGCAGGCGTACGCGGTCGCCGGGGTTGAGGTAGCCGATCTCTTCGTCGTACGTGCCCTTGCCCTGGATCACGTGCTCGTCGATGCGCACGATCACGTCGCCGCGCTTCAGGCCCGCCCGCGCGGCGGGGCCTTCAGGTTGCAGGTAAGAGACCAGCACGCCCGCGAAGTTGTCCAGCCCCACGCGCTCGGCCAGTTCGGGCGTGATGTCGAGTACGTCGACACCCAGAAAAGCCTTCTGCACCTCGCCGTAGGCAATCAGGTCGTTGATCACCTTCCGGACGATGTCGGACGGCACCGCGAAGCCGTAGCCGGTGTAGGAGCCCGTGCGCGAGTAGATCGCCGTATTGATGCCTACCAGCTCGCCGCGCCGGTTCACCAGCGCCCCGCCCGAGTTGCCGGGGTTGATGGCGGCGTCGGTCTGGATGAACGACTCAATGGGGAAGCGGCTGTTGACCAAGTTGATGTTGCGCCCCTTGGCGCTGACGATGCCCGCCGTGACCGTCGAGGTGAGGTTGAACGGGTTGCCCACGGCCAGCACCCAGTCGCCCACGCGCACCTGCCGCGACGAGGCCAGCCGTACGGCGGGCAGCGCCTCGCCCTCGACCTTGAGCACGGCCAGGTCGGTCGAGGGGTCGGTGCCCAGCACGCGGGCGGGGTAGGCGCGCTCCTCGTGGATGACCTCCAGCGCGGCGGCGTCGGCCACCACGTGGTTGTTGGTGATGATGTGGCCGTCGGCCGAGTAGATCACGCCCGAGCCGGAGCTGACCTGCTGTTGCGTGCTGCCCCCGCCTAAGAGGTAGTCTAGGAAGGTCGACTGCTGCGGGGCCGCAGTATTTTTGATGTAGACCACACTCGGCGTGCTCACGGCCGCCGCCCGGGCGAAGTCATCTTCCAGCTCACTCACGCCCTGTTCGCCGGTGGTGGGGGCAAGCTGCCGCTCGAAGGGCGGCGCGGCCAGGTCGGTCGCCACGGGCTGCACGAACGGCTCGGGCGCGGGGGCGAGCAGGCGGTCGTAGGTGTAAGCGCCGCCCAGCCCGGCTCCGAAGGCGAGCAGCAGCGAAAAGAGCTTTTTCATGGGGGGATAACGACGATAGAGCCGCAAGTTGCCCCGGAATGCCCGAAAGTTGCTGGTTCACGCGCTGAGCAAACCCTCGCAGGGCATTCCACGGCTTCGCGGTTATCGTGGCAGACGGCGGCCTACCGTCCGTATTCAGCGTTACAACTGCCTGAACGAGGGACAGTCAAAACCATCTCATTGTAACCACTGACTTCTTCCACCATCAGAGGGAACCTTACCCCCCCTCAATACGCCACCCGGTAAGCCACCAGCCGGTCCGACATCATCACGGGCAAATAGATCATCTCTTGCTCGGGGACGTAATCGAAGTCGGCCGTGCCCTTCGTGAGGGTGAGCAGTGCGGTCACCTTCCCGCTGCCGTCGACGTGCGAGACCGTGCCCGCGCCCCAGTCGCTCAGAAAGAAGCCGCCGCGGCCGTCGGGCTCCACCGCGTCGATGCCGCCGAGGGGCGTGCGGTCGTGCAGCGGCGCGATTTCGGTGCCGTCGAGCGAGACGCGTTGCAGGTAGCGGTTGCGGTCGGTGCTGTCGCCGGCGGCGATGATGAGCTCGTTGTCGTGCACGTAGACACCGTTCGGGTTGCGCACCATCGGGTCGTCGAGCCAGACGGCGAACGTGGTGTCGCGCAGGCGGTAGACGAAGTCGCTCTTCGAGTCCGACACGTAGACGTAGCCCGTGGCGTCGGTTGTGACGTCGTTGAGGAACTGCGCACCCGCGCCCGGGTAGCGGTTAAGCACCTCGCCCAGCCCGGCGTCGATCTCTACCAGGTCATCGAGGTCCGACACGTAGAGCTTATCGCCGAACATAGCCAGCCCCTTGGGTGCGTCCAGCCCCGCGACCCACGCAGAGTCGACCACGGTGCCGTCGGGCCGCACGCGCATGATGTACCCCTTGCCGTCGGCCTCGGACGGGTCACCGACGATGTTCGAAACGTAGACCACGTCGCGCGTGGGGTCGTAGAGCGCCGACTCAGGGCGGGAGAGGCCCTCGGTGAGCTGCCAGGCTTCGACCAGGCGCGGCGGGGCCATCCCGGCGGTGTCGACTTCTTCGGTGGCCAGGGAGTCGGCGTCGTCCTGTCCCCGGTTGTCAGGACCGCAGGCGGCGGCAAGGAGGGCAGCAAACAGGGCAAGGGGAAGGTAGCGGTTCATGCTAAGAGAGGAGAGTAGACCGGAAAAGTAGATGGGGGCGTTCGTTCGGCAAAGCGGAGTAGAGTGCTTATCGTCGACATGCGTTATATAAACTTATAATATTATGACATTACAGATTCTTTGCGGCCGGTGCAAGAGGTAGGAGGGACCATGGATCTTATCTGACCGTCGTAGCCAATAGAAGCATTACCACCGGGAAGCGCGAAACTTCGTGCGTGTACTTTCTGGCTTGGTGAGCCAGTGCACCGCTCGACGGGGTTTGCCTACGGCATCAGGATAAGCACTTGACTGCTGTCTTTCATCTCCATAACCCTGAACCGGGTGGCCGGCGCCGGGGATCGTGGCTTAGCCGTAATCTCTTGATCATCAACGCGAAGCAATTCCAAATGTGCGCCCGAATATGTAGATAGGGGCGCGCTGCTCGTCAGCTTTCCGAAACGAGTTTATTATCTCACAACAACAACCCAGTCTGATGCATAAGGTGGATACCAAACGTTAGTTGTGGGTTTATCAAATGGTATTTCACGATAAGTAATTTTTGTATCAAAGGCAATATAACTTTCTGCAAAGGATTTCTCGGGAAGTTGGATAGCATCGCTTTCTTCGGCATAAATAATGACTTTATGCTTGCCTTCCAGCATCATAAGCTCTGTTTTGCCGTCGATAGTGGCTTTCATGTCAAAGTCAATATAGGTATCCCAAAATCTTTTTGCCGTAAAAAATTGTTCGGGGTTTTGGTAAGGATAATTTCCTTTTTCCACCGTATTTCTTCCATCTCCGTAGAAACCATACCAGCCGCCCATTCCACCCGAAAGCATTTGCCACCACATGAGTCGACGGGTGCCGTCCATATCAAGATCAAACTTCGGTCTTTTATACGAATGCCTCTCTTCATAGAAATGCGGTCGGGTAGAATCAGATTGCATATCTTCCAGCACTTCCCTTTTGTTTTTTGGCCCATGCGCTGATGTGAAAAGTTCCACGTTTCGCCCAAAGCCGTCGTATGAATTCATGTTATTATCACCTTCGAGCGTAAAGCCTCGTGCCGACAATAAATGATCCCATCCCAAATGTTGATGCATAAAAGCAGCCCAATGGTTTAAGTTCTGCTGGTTGGTCCATTCGTGCAAATCAAAACCATAGCCCATACTCCAACCGGGTAATGGCCCCAAACGTGCTGCAATGTATCGTTGCAATCGCTGGTCAACTTCTCCGTTGATACCACCTTTTAGAGGGATAGGGGTAGCTACGCGCTCCTGATCGCCCCACATCCATATGTGGAGTCTTTTGCCTTGCTTATGAGCCTGGGTTATCATATTCTCCAGAATCTCAAAGGTTTCGATACGTGGATTAATGCCATTGGCGGTATCGGTTCCATCTGTCCATACGTGGGAATAGCCCGGATGAAAATACAAGACATCAAAAGCATTATTTGCGGCTTCATCAATATATGCCTGCACCAAGTTGCTGTCCTGATAAAGAAACAGCGGATGCTCATCAAATGTCTTCGATTTCAGATGGCTATCAAAAACGAGGAACTTAGCCTGATCCATAAAGACCATAAAGCGATAAGGTTTTACCTCTCCTTTGTTTCCGTAAACCATGGAGTATTGATTATTCCGATGAGATAAGAAACCCATTTGTGCGGAATCGCCGTTTTCAACAATTTCAAAATTTCCATGTAAGCCGTCCAGCTCTTTATTCTGACTCTCGCTTGAGTACTTCCATTGCCCTGTGGCAGTGCCCGTAAACCTAAATTTCCAGATATGTGAGCCTTCGTTATCGCCTGCGTAAAACATTTCGGTAATATGTTGCTTTTTTGTGGGGATATGCTCAAAAACTACTCTGGCAACTACATCATAAGGATTATTACCTGAAAAAGAATTGTCGGTGATGCTCCATTCCATGTATGGCTCCCACATGTAACCAACGGTATTGCTTTTGTTCTCTTGTCTGTTTGTGCATGATAATGCGCTACATAACAGCAATAAGCAGATGGCTGATTTTTTGAAGTATTGTATTTTATTCATGATGATTGCTTTTGTCGTCTGGGGTTTTTAAAAGTTTAAGTCGATTAAATAAATCTATATCGAAGGGCTAAAAATAAACAATTTTCCCACTGTTTGCCACCGAGCGTAGATTCCAGCGCGCTTTTCACCCCCCCAGCCCCAACCAAACCGGTGCGACAATCTGGGTTGCGCTCATGGTGCTCGACAGAGTTAGAATCGCAGTTTATGGGTGAAACCGTGAAATGCAGCCGAGGAAATGAGGAAACCCTACTTAACTGCAACTGGGTGGCACATCTCAATCCTTTGGGTGGCTTCCCGATAAGCCGCCGGTGAAACGACAAAATCATCCCACCGACAGCGGCACGGGGCCGCCGTCGGTGGGATGATTTTCAGACGGTCGACAACTTTAGTTCGGCATCATGCCGCCCGAGATGCCCATCACCTCGCCGGTGATGTAGCTACTCTCCTGTGAGGCCAGCAGCACGAACAGCGGACCCACCTCGGCGGGCTGCCCGGGGCGGCCCAGGGGCGTCATTGCGCCGAACTTCTCGATCATCTCCTGCGGCTGTCCGCCCGACGTTTGCAGGGGCGTCCAGAACGGGCCGGGGGCCACGCCGTTTACGCGGATGCCCTTTTGGGCCACCTGCTGGGCAAAAGCCTTAGTGAAGGCCGCGATGGCCGCCTTGGTCGACGAGTAGTCAAGTAGCACTTCGATGGGGTTGTAGGCCACCACCGAGGTCACGTTGATGACGCTCGCGCCGGGCCCGAGGTAAGACATAGCCGCCTTGCAGAGCCAGAACAGGGCGTAGACGTTCACTTTGAAGGTGTTGTCGAACTGGTCGGTCGTGATGTCGAGGATGCTCTCTTGGGCCGTCTGCCGCCCGGCGTTGTTCACCAGGATGTCGATGCCGCCGAGGCCCTTGGCGGCGTCTTCGATCAGCTTCTTGCAGAACGCTTCGTCGGCCAGGTCGCCCGGCAGGGGCACGGCGATGCGTCCTTCAGCCTCAATCAACTTGACGACTTCCTGAGCGTTCTCTTCCTCGCTCGGCAGGTAATTGAAGGCCACGTCGGCTCCCTCGCGGGCAAAGGCGATCACGGCCGCACGGCCCACGCCTGAATCACCGCCCGTCACCAGCGCTTTGCGGCCCTTCAGGCGGCCCGAGCCTTTGTAGCTCTCTTCGCCGTGGTCGGGCAGCGGGTCCATCTGGTTGATTCCACCGGGGCGCTCCTGCGGTTGGCGGGGGAAGGGCGGCTTTGGGTACTGGTCGACGGGGTTTTGCTTCTCCCACTGTGGTTTGGTCTGTCTGCTCATTAGTAAAAAAGGGTAGAGGTTTGGGACTCACGCGGGGGCGGTTCTACGGCCCACCGCGCGGGTCTGTTGAAAAACGTAGGTGATGTTGCTAACGGCCTTCCGGCGGGTTGGTTAGAGCCGTCGGGGCGCGTTAAGCCCCGGACAACGCGTGTCCGTCTTTGAACAACGCGTCTGCCGGCAGCAATCTCGCGGAGCCTTCCGGCCGCTCTCTATGTCGACCTCTCGACGGCGCGGGCTTATGGAGCGCGCCCGCGCGATGGGCATCAAAAAGGCCGTCGGCGTCCGTTGGCGGCACTTCATCGCGCAGTTGCTAGGCGAGGCGCTGCTGATCAACTTTCTACGACTGACGATATCCAAGACCTACGCCCTCAAGAAGCTCAGCAGGTCTTCGGTGAGGCGCGACGTGCTGGTGGCAAACACACCGTGCGGCTCGCCGTCGTACTCGATCAGGGTGGCCCCGGCGATGCCCTCGGCGGCGGGGCGGCCCGAGATGCTGATGGGCACGATGTCGTCCTTCGTGCCGTGGATCACCAGCGTGGGCACCTTGAAGTGTGGCAGGTCAGGGCGGAAGTCGGTGGTGCCGAACGATTCGATGCAGGCCACCGTGGCCCTCAGGCTGCCCTGCATCGCCACCGCACGGCTCCACTGCAGGTAAGCGTCGCTGACCGGGTTCGAGAGGAAGCCCACACCATAGAAGTTCTTAAAGAAGGTTGCCAAAAAGGCCGGGCGATCTTCCTTGACGCCGGCGATCATCCCGGTGAACGTCTCGCGCGGCGCGCCGTCGGGGTTGGTGTCGTCTTGCAGCAGGTAGGGCACCACCGACGAGACCAGCACCGCCCGGCGCACACCCTTGCCGCCGTGGCGCGACATGTAGCGGGCCACCTCGCCGCCGCCCATCGAGAAGCCTACCAAGGCCGCGTCCTCGGTGGCGTGGGTGGCCTCCAGCACGGCGGACAGGTCGTCGGCGAGGGTGTCGTAGTCGTAGCCGCCCCAGGGCTGCTCGGAGCGACCGAAGCCCCGTCGGTCGTAGGCGACGGTGCGGAAGCCGGCGTCGGCCAAGGCCAAGGCAATGGGGTCCCAACTGTCGGCCGACAGGGGCCAGCCGTGGATCAGGACGACGGGGCGGCCGCCCTCGGGTCCCCACTGTTTTACGTAGAGTTTGCAGTCGTCGGAGGTCTGTACGTAGCTCATGGTTTACAAAAGGTTTGGTTAGAAGTGAAGACTTATGATAGCTAGCGGTGACACACTCCGAGGTATCGCTGACGACGTCTAGCGAGGCCTCGGAGGTGTTTTAGGTGTTGTTTATTGGAAACAGATCGAGCGTCCCGGTGAAAAAGGCAGATACGTGAGTGGGGAGGGTAGGGGTTAACAACGCCTTGCCGGTACGCCCCTCCTGCTGCCCGGTCGAGTCGCGCCACGGCGCAGCCGGATCGGAGTAAAAAGGTGCCCCGCTCACGTTGGTCCCGCCCGAGTTAGAGCCACCCGCTAGCTTTACCGCATGGACCTTTTTCAAGCTTTCACGGTGCTGATCGTGCTCTCGGCGGTGTTCGCCTACGTCAACCACCGCTACTTGCGCCTCCCCACCACCATCGGGCTGCTGCTCATCGCGCTGGTGGTGTCGGTGGTGCTGGTGTTGGTGGGGCAGGCCAACCCCGCCCTCGTCGCGCCCGTCCGCGAGGCGCTGGCGGGCATCGACTTTTCGCAGGTGCTGCTGGAGGTTATGCTGAGCTTTCTGCTCTTCGCCGGGGCACTGCACGTCGACGTGAACGCCCTGCGGCGGGAGCAGTGGCCGGTGCTGATCTTCGCGACGCTGGGCGTGCTGACCTCGACGTTTCTGGTCGGCACGGCCTTCTACTACGTTTTGCAGGCGCTCGGGCTGGGTATCGACTACATCTACTGCCTCTTGTTCGGCTCGCTGATTTCGCCCACCGACCCCATCGCGGTGCTGAGCATCCTGAAGAAGGCCAACGTCCCCAAACAGCTCGAAGTGAAGATCACCGGCGAGTCGCTCTTCAACGACGGCGTGGCGGTCGTGATCTTCCTGACGATCCTCCAGATCGCGCAGGTGGGTGTCGATCAGGTCGGGCCGGGTGAGATTGCCCTGCTCTTCGTGCAAGAGGCCGTCGGCGGGGCGCTGTTCGGGCTGGCGCTGGGCTACGGCGGCTACCTGCTGCTGCGCTCCATCGATGCCTACGTGGTGGAGGTGCTCATTACGCTGGCGCTGGTGATGGGCGGCTACCTGGTGGCGCAACTGCTGCACATCTCGGGTCCGCTGGCGGTGGTGGTCACCGGCTTGGTCATGAGCAACCGGGGGCGGAAATTTGCCATGTCGGACGAGACCCGCGACTACGTGGACCTCTTCTGGGAGCTGATCGACGAGGTGCTGAACGCCGTCCTGTTCGTGCTGATCGGCCTGGAGGTGCTGGTGCTGGAGTTCCACCGTGAGTATTTCGTCATCGGCCTGATCACCATTCCCATCGTGCTCGTCGCCCGCCTGATCGCCGTCGGTCTGCCCATCCAGCTCATGAAGCTGAGCCGCGAGTTCATTCCCAACACCGTGGCCGTGCTCACTTGGGGCGGCCTGCGGGGCGGCATCTCGGTCGCCCTCGCGCTGGCCCTCACGCCCGAGATGCCCCGCGAGCTGGTCGTGGCCGTCACCTACCTTGTGGTCATCTTCTCCATCGCCGTGCAAGGCCTCACCATCGAACCGCTCGTCCGACGACTCCGCCTGGATGGCTAATCGTCTGCTCAATAGGTTGCCGGTAATCCAGCCGTCCGGTAATCCAGCCGTCCGGTAATCCATCACCCCAGCCATCCGGCAACCATCTGATGAAAGTGGTGAACGCCCTGCTCGCGGGTGGGGGCGAAGCGGCCCCGGCGGTAGAGGCGGGAGCGGACACCCCGCTGCACCTGTTCGACCACGGCTTCGTCCTCTAGCTCGACCTGGTTGAGGTCACCGCCCGCGCCGCTCGGGGCGTCGGCATCGGGCCACGTGTAGGTGCGGAAGAGGACGCGCGTGCGCGTGGGGTTGAGGGGCTGCACCACGTTAAGCGACAGCCCCCACGGGTAGAAGTTGAGCATCACGTTCGGGAAGCACCAGAAGTAGTAGGCGGCCACGGGCAGACCGGCGTCGGGGTGGCCCGGCGGGGGCGTGAACGTGGGGCCGCCCGTGCGGTCGAGCGCGCGCTGCAGGCTGCCCCCAGTGAAGCACTCTGTCGTGTAGGTGCCGTAGTCGATGGCCCGGTTCAGATCGGGGTGGACGTAAGGCACGTGGAAGCCCTCCAGGTAGTTGTCGCAGTAGAGCGCCCAGTGCGCGGCCACTTCGTAGTCGGCGTCGCGGTCGGGGGCGGGGCGGAGCTCGTCGAGGGGCAGCCAGCCCACGCGCTCCCACACCGGCCGCAGCCAGTCGTCGAACGGCACCGGCGGGTCGAGGGCGGTGAAGAGGAG